>NZ_BAAGRQ010000012.1:0-89814 GCF_054782875.1 Microbacterium petrolearium | reverse complement strand
GGACACGGGCAGGTCGAACAGGGTGCCGGTGGCGGTGTGGGCGGTGGCGGTGACGAGGACGTTCATGGGCATGCCGACGACGGCGACGCCGTCGGGTTCGGTGCCGATGGCGGGGGTGGCGGGGGCGAATCGGGCGACGTCGGTGGCCTGCACGGCGGGGATGATCGGCGCGTCTTCGGTCTGCTCGGCGGGTGTTTCGGGGGCGTAGTCCTGCCAGCAGAGGCCGTCGGCGCGTGGGGAGGTCTGGTCGTCTCGGCATCGTCCCCACCGCGGGTCGCGTTGCGGCGGCGCCGCCTCACCGACGCCGTCTCCGTCGCCGGCGATCGGCTGCGTGCCACCGCCGGACTCCGACGAGCCACCGCCGGTACCGGGACGCGTGGCGGAACCGCCGACGTCCACACCGGAGCCATCGTTATCGACTGAGCAGTTGAATGGAAGAAACGTGCCGCAGGAGGATTCGCTCGCGGCGGCGGGTTGTGCTGCTGCGAAGACGAGCGTGATGAAGACCGCTGTTCCAAGCGCTACTCGTCGCATTCGAGGCCATCCTCGCGCGGACTCATGCGACTGATGGCGAGCCCCGTGCGGGTCTCGTTTGACGCTCGCAACTCGACTCGCACGGACTGCACGTCTGGACGGTCCGCGGGCACGAGTGACTCGCCGTTCTCATCAACGACATCGACGTCCGAAACATCTACGCAGACGTCCAGAGTCACCTCGCGGAGGTCATCTGAAGCGTCGTTCGGCGCGATCTGATCGACGACCGCTGTGCCGGACCGCGTCCACTTCTCGGCTGCGGCCGTCGTGAACTCTTCCCGAGAGGCACTGAGAGCATCGTCGGCGACCCACTCGTAGATCAGCTCCGCCGATGCGGGATCATCCGGCTTGGCGCGATTCGTGGCCTCCACATATGCCCGATACGTCTCCTCGGCTGCAGCAAAGGCTTCTTCCTCGCTCGCGAACCCAGTCGGCGTCGGCTCGGGCTCGGGCGTGGCAGCGCATCCGGCCACCGCAAGTGCGATACCCAGGAGCAAGGCGGCGGACGACGAACGCGACATGCCACACACGGTAGCGAGCGCGCCGGATCCGTGCAGTCGCTCTCCACAGACGACGCAGCGGTGCCGCGGCGGACCGCCCGTCAGTCGATCGGGACGATCCGCAGGTTCGCGTCGCGGGCGGGGGGTCGGGTCATGGCGCGGACGCCCGCGTCGTCGCCGTAGCGGGATCGCAGGGCCCCGTCGATCTCGGCCTCCCGCCCGGTGTCGGGAATGAACCGCACCGCGATCCGCCTGCGGCCCACCTCGATCCGGCCCCTCCCTGAGCGCGTGGCCGCGCGGTACCACGCGCCGGCCGTGACGTTGAGCGAGCGGACGAGCTCGTCGGATCCGAGGCGCACGTGGCCGACGGGCACCGCGGGCGCGAGGCTGCCGTCGGCCCGCTCGGGCGCGAGGCGGATGAGCGGGGCGTCGTCGAGCGCGGCCAGCTCGCCCGCGCTCCAGGCCCGTGGCTGCTCGCGCGTCATGTCGCATCCTCCCTCGGGGCGGTCCACGCCCGCGCGAACGACTCTACGCGCGCGGTCGGGGCCATTGGGCGGCGCGGGCGGTGCCGGTAGCGTGACGGCATGACGTTCAACGAGAACGCGGATGTCGGCGGCAACAAGGCGCGGCGGCGCGGACGGGGCGCGGCCATCGCGGGCGGCGGCACGCTCGGCCTCGGCGTGATCGCCGTGCTGCTCATCCAGGCGTTCACGGGGCAGGATCTCGGCGGGCTGCTCGGCTTCGCCGACGGTGCCGGCGACGGGCAGGGATCGGGCGGATCGTCCGTCATCGGAGACTGCGAGACGGGGCAGGACGCGAATGAGAACGACGACTGCCGGCTGGCGGCGGGATCGCTCGCGATCGACGAGTTCTGGTCCGAGACGCTCGAGGGCTATCGGGAGCCGCAGCTGATCATCGTCGACGGATCGACGCCCACGCAGTGCGGCACCGCCTCGAACGCCACGGGGCCCTTCTACTGCCCACCCGAGGAGACGGTGTACGTCGATCCCACGTTCTTCGGCCTGCTGCGCGAGCGGTACGACGCCTCGGCGGGCTCTCTCGCGCAGCTGTACGTGCTGGCGCACGAGTACGGGCACCACGTGCAGAACCTCATCGGCGTCTTCGAGCAGTACCCGAACAACGGCACCGGACCGGACAGCAACGGCGTACGCACCGAGCTGCAGGCCGACTGCTTCGCCGGCGCGTGGGTGGCGGCGATGACGCAGCAGGAGGATGAGAACGGCGTGCCCTACCTGCAGCCACCGACCGCGCAGCAGATCGCCGACGCGCTGGATGCCGCCGCGGCCGTCGGCGACGACCACATCCAGGAGCAGTCGGGCGGGTTCGTCAACCCGGAGAGCTGGACCCACGGATCCAGCGAGCAGCGGCAGCGCTGGTTCGACACCGGCCGCACCGAGGGGGTGCAGGGCTGCGACACGTTCGCGGTGGCGGGGGATCAGCTCTGATCCGACCGGCCACGAAACGCGCTGTTGCGGTGGTCGCTTCATCTTCGGCCGCTTCGCGGCCTCAGTTCAGCAACCGCCGGGTGCGGGCGGCTCAGGCGGCGCAGTGCACGCACAGTGTCGCGCTGGGACGCGCCCGGAGCCGCTCGGCGGGGATGTCGCGCCCGCACCGCGCGCACACGCCGTAGCTTCCCGCGTCGAGGCGCCCGAGGGCGGCGTCGACCTCGGCCAGCTCGGACCGCGCCTGCGCGTCGAGTCCCTCCAGGCGCGACCATTCCTCGGCGAGCGTGCCGCCCTCCGGATCGTGCTCGTCGTCGGCTGTCGCGGCCGAGCGCGCATCCGCCATCGTCGCGCGCGCATCCTCCCGTCGCCGACGGCCGTCCAGCAGCTGCGCCCGACGCGCCTCGAGGACTGCCCGGAACTCTCCCGGATCGATCCCGCCCGGGCTCACGAGTACCCGCCCTCTCGGATCGCGCGCCGCACGAGCTCGAAGGCCGGATCCTGGAACGCGACGATCCGCGCCTCCTCGACGGCGCTGCCCGCTGCGGCGATCGTCGACACGGCCGCCTCGACCGCGTCCTCGAGCGGCCAGCCGTAGACACCGGCGCTGATGAGGGGGAAGGCGACGGATCGGGCGCCGAGCTCGTCGGCGATCTCGAGCGCCCGGCGGTAGCACGAGACGAGCAGGCCGCGATCGCGCTCCCCGGCGACGTGGTTCGGTCCGACCGTGTGGATCACCCACCGCGCGGGCAGCTCGCCCCCGGTCGTCCACCCCGCGTCGCCGGTGGCCAGGCCGTGGGGGAAGCGCGCGATGCAGTCGGCCAGGATCGCCGGTCCGCCCGCCCGATGGATCGCGCCGTCGACGCCGCCCCCGCCGCGCATCGCGTTGTTCGCCGCGTTGACGACGGCATCGACGTGCTGCTCGGTGATGTCGCCCCGCACCGCCACGATCCTGGTCATCCTTCCAGTGTGGACGATCCCTCCGACGTTGGATCGAGATACCCCTAGGGGGTACTATGAAGCGCAGACGACGACAAGGAGATCACATGGCTGTCGAACGCATCGAACTCGGCAAGAAGGACGCGGGCGCGACGGGTTGCGCCTGCTGCGCCGCCCCGGAGACCTCCACCGCCGCGCAGACGCGGTCGGGGGAGACCGAGACCATCCGCGTCGAGGGCATGACCTGCGGCCACTGCGTCTCGGCCGTGACGGAGGAGCTCTCGGCCCTCGGCGGCGTCGAGGGCGTCGACGTGGATCTGGTGGCGGGCGGCGTCTCGACCGTCACGATCCGCCGCTCCGCCCCGCTGGATCCCGCCGCGATCGACGCGGCGGTGGGCGAGGCCGGCTACTCCGTCGTGCGCTGACCCCGCGCGGCGGCGCGGCGCCGTGAGGCAGAATGGCGCCGTGGAGACGGCCGCGGGCGACGAGCGGGAACTGAGGCTGCGGTACGCCGGCACCTGCGTGACCTGCGGTGAGGGCATCGCGAAGGGCGAGCGCGCCACCTACCTGCCGGCGGTTCGGAAGGTGCGGCACCTCGCCTGCGCGCCGTCGCAAACGGAGGTCGCATTCC
The DNA here is from genome assembly GCF_054782875.1 of Microbacterium petrolearium. NCBI lineage: Bacteria > Bacillati > Actinomycetota > Actinomycetes > Micrococcales > Microbacteriaceae > Microbacterium > Microbacterium petrolearium. The sequence goes on along the minus strand of NZ_BAAGRQ010000012.1, from coordinate 85,747 downwards.
CTGAATCCACGCCGGTGGAGCATCCGCCCGTCCACGCGGGCACGGCCGGCGCGTCCGCGCTGCGGGAGTTCGAGCGCCGGAGAGCGAAGGACGAGGCCCGCATCGCGGAGCAGAAGGCGAAGGTCGCCTCGGAATGGGGTACCGGGGTCATCGGACGGATCGCCGCGCTGCTCGCCGTGGACGATCGCCCCCGCACCTCGACCACCGTCTGGTCCCAGGGTGCCGCGGGCGAGGCCCGGGTCGCCGAGAAGCTCGACGCGCTCGCCGAGGTGGGCGTCGCGTCGCTGCACGACCGCCGCATCCCCGGTTCGCGCGCGAACATCGACCACATCGCCGTCACGCCGTGGGGCGTCTGGATCGTCGACGCCAAGCGGTATGTCGGCAAGCGCGTGTCGAGCGACGTGGTCGGCGGGCTGTTCGGCTTCGGCGGTCGGCGGCGTCTGCTCGTCGGGGGCCGCGATCGCTCGCCTCTCATCGACGGGATCGAACGGCAGGTCGCGCTCGTGCGTGCAGTCGTCGGCGACGCCGTCGACGTCACCGGCTGCCTCTGCTTCGTCGACGGCGAGTGGCCGCTGATCGGCGGTGACTTCGAGATCCGCGGCGTGCGGGTGTGCTGGCCGAACCGCCTCGGGAAGACGCTGCTGCGCACGTCCGAGCCGACCGTGGACATCCCGCACATCCACCGCCGGTTGGCAGCGGCGTTCCCGCCGGCCTGACGCCAGCTGTCGAACGCGAACTCGACAAGAACATCGCTTGACCTTGACGCCGCGTCAACCTCTAGCGTCGAGGTCATGAACGACGAGGAGTGGTCGATCCAGCAGGTGGCCCGGATCGCCGGAACCACCAGCCGCACGCTGCGTCACTACGGCGACATCGGGCTGCTTGCGCCGTCGCGCGTGGGCCACAACGGCTATCGCTACTACGACCGGGCCGCGCTCGTGCGCCTGCAGCGCATCCTGCTGCTGCGCGAGCTCGGGCTCGGTCTGCCGCAGATCGCCGACGTGCTCGCGCGCGAGACGCCGGAGGCCGATGCGCTCGAGGCGCACCTGGCGTGGCTGCGGCAGGAGCAGGACCGGCTGGTGCGGCAGATCGCGTCGGTCGCGACCACGACCCGTGCGCTGAGAGGAGAGGAGCAGGTCATGGCCGAGAAGATGTTCGACGGGTTCGACCACACGCGGTACAAGGACGAGGTGCAGCGCCGCTGGGGCGCCGCCGCGTACGCCGAGAGCGACCGCTGGTGGCGCTCGCTGAGCGCCGACGAGAAGGCGGCCTGGCAGCGGAAGGTGATCGACCTGGGGCGGGACTGGATCGCGGCGGCTGAGAGCGGTGCGGCGCCCGACGGCGCCGAGGCGCAGGAGCTCGCGCGACGTCACGTCGAGTGGCTCACGGGCATGCCGGGCACCCCGGCCGCCGACGGCGGCGACGTGAAGGGCTACGTCATCGGTCTGGGCGAGATGTACGTCGCCGATCCGCGCTTCGGCGCGAACTACGCCACGAGCGAGGGCGGCACGGCCGGCGCCGAGTTCGTGCGCGACGCGTTGCGGATCTACGCGGAGGCGCACCTGTGATCCGCCGGTCGCGCCCGTAGCCTTGCCGCATGACGCACGACGGCATCCCGGCGATGGGAGGCGACCTCCTCGCCCGCCTGCACGGCGGCGGGGAGGTCGCCTGGTCGGGGCCGCGGGCCTGGTGGGGTGGCCCGCTCGACGTCGAGGGACTCGCCCTCGGCGCGACCGACGCGGCGGCCCGCGCGCTCGCCGCGGTCACGGGGAAGACCGTGAGCGTCGACTCGGCCGGCGCCGCCGGCTGGTTCGGATCCTTTCCGCTGCTGCGGGTGGACGGGCGCGCACTCACGGGCTTCGCCCCGCTGTCGGGCTTCTTCGAGGCCGCCGACGGCTGGGTGCGCACCCACGCCAACTACCCGCACCACGAGCGCGCGCTGCTCGCCGCGCTCGGCGCGCGCGACGGTGACGAGGCGCGGGCGGCGATGCGGGGGATGCCGGCGCTCGAGATCGAGCGCGCCGCCTTCGAGGCGGGCGGGCTGGCGGTCGCCGTGCGCGACCCGGGCGACGTCCGCGGAGGCGGGGAGGGGGAGTGGATCCGCGTCTCGCACCTCGGCGAGGGACGGCCCTTCGACCCCGCACCGGGGCCGCGCCCGCTCGCCGGGCTCCGCGTGCTCGACCTCACCCGCGTGCTCGCCGGCCCGTCCGCCACGCGGCTGCTCGGCGCGCTCGGCGCCGACGTGCTGCGGGTGGACCCGCTGCACCTGCCCGAGCCCCTCGACCAGCACCTCGACACGGGGTTCGCCAAGCGCTCGGCCGTCGCGGCCTTCGGCGAGGGCATCGAGCGGCTGCTCGCCGACGCGCACGTCGTCGCGCTCGGCTACCGGATCGAGCGGCTCGCGCGGCACGGGATGGATCCCGAGAGCCTGCGGGAGCGGCATCCGCACCTGGCCGTCGTGTCCCTCGACGCGTGGGGCGACGCGCCGGGGTGGAGCGGCCGGCGCGGCTTCGACAGTCTCGTGCAGGCGGCCACGGGCATCGCCCGCGTGTACGGCCGCGACACCGGCGACGGCTGGCGGCCCGGCGCCCTGCCCGTGCAGGCGCTCGACATGGCCACGGGGCTCGGGATGGCGGCGGCCGCGATCGCGCTCGCCGCGTCCGGCCGAGCGGGATGGGCGCACCTCTCACTCCTCGGCACCGCCCACCGGCTGCTCGCCCTCGGCGCCGGTCCGCCCGACCCCGCCGCCCTCGACATCCCCCTGCGCACGACCGACAGCCCGTACGGGCGCCTCACGTACGCGCCGCCGCCCTTCCGCATCGCCGGTGAGGCCGTGGACTACGCGTCCGCGCCGCAGCGGTACGGATCCGCCGGGCTCGCCTGGCTCTGAGACGCCGGCGCCCGCTGGTCACACGTCGAGCTCGTCGCCCGGGTCGAGGTCGAAGAACTCGCCGCCGTGCTGCTCGGTCGCCCAGCGCAGGCGGTCGCGGTGCATCGTGCGCCCGACGACCGAGAGGGTCATGTCGTGCACGCCGAAGGCGCGGCGCGGCGCCACGGCGAGCACGAAGTCCATGGCGTCGCCGATGCGCAGCCACGGCGCCCCGAGCGGCGCGGCAAGCGTGTCGACCTCGACGCCCTCCGGCACGTGGAACGAGTCGCCGGGGTAGTAGAGGCGCTCGTTCACGAGCACGCCGAGGTTCTGCACCGGCGGCAGGCTCGAGTGGATCAGCGCGTGCGCGCCGCCGAAGAAGCGCAGCGTAAATGCGCCGGCGGTCACGACGTCGCCCGCCGAGACCACCTCGATGTCGTAGCCCGCCGCCGCATCGGCCACGCCCTGCGGCGCGTAGATCGGCACGCGGGGCGCGACCTGCGCGAGGTGGTCGAGCTGGGCCGGCGTCCAGTGATCCGGGTGCTCGTGCGTGATGACGACCGCCGCCAGATCGTGCAGCTCCGCGAGCGGGGTGGTGAAGCCGCCGGGATCGATGACGAGCGTGTCGCCGGCGTCCTGGAGGCGGAGGGTGGCGTGTTCGTGCTTCGTGACGCGCATATCGCCATCCAATCACCGTCCGGCCCCGGCGACACGCGCGAGATGCGCGCGGGAGCCGCGCCGATTTGTCCGGCTCGCCGGACTCATGGCATACTCTTCTAGTTGCCCCGCTGAGGGAGCAACGCGAGAAACTCAAGAACGGCCCCATCGTATAGCGGCCTAGTACGCCGCCCTCTCACGGCGGTAACGCGGGTTCGAATCCCGCTGGGGTCACATTCGGAAGCCCCCGGTTCCTCGGAACCGGGGGCTTCCTCCGTCTCGGGGTCAGGCCTCCGCGTCGCGCGCGGCCGCCCGCGCCCGCCCGCGGCGCCGGATGAGCCACACGAGCAGCACGACGGCGGCGATCGGCACGAGCCACGGCAGCGCGAACCCGACGACGGCGACGAGGCCCCCGAGCGCCGCGACGAGCGCGTTCCACCCCGTCAGCATGCCGTCGAGGAAGGGCGAGCCGGGCTCGACGGGCGCCGGGGTGTCCTGTCGCACGAGCCACACCTGCAGCGTCGACATCGCCACGCGCCCCTCGACGTGCTCCAGCTCGGACTCGTACGCCTCCAGCTCGGACTGCCGCTGCGAGAGCTGGTTCTCCACCTCCAGCAGGTCGGCCACCGAGCCGGCCTCGGCCATGAGCTCGGTGAGCCGCGCGATCGACGCCTCCGCCGCCGCGACGCGGGCGCGAAGGTCCACGGCCTGGCCCGTCACGTCCTCGCGTGCGATGCTCGTGCGCAGCACCTCGCCGAGCCCGCCCAGATCCGCGATTGCGGCGTCCAGGCTGTCGCTCGGCACGCGCAGGGTGGCCGCGTCCGAGGACGACGGGGCGATCGTCGACGTCGACGCGTCGTCCGACGACGCCTCGGGCGCCGCGCTCACTGCGAGGTGCTGCACGTACCCGCCGTGCTCGGCGGCGAGTGCGCTCAGCGCCTCGGCCGCGTCGGCGGGGGAGGCGACCTCGACCGAGACCTCGGCCGTCACCGCGACCTCCCGATCCTCCTCGAGCGCACCGTCCGAACCGGAGCCGGCGCTCGCGGATGCGCCGGCCGCCGCATCGCCCGATGCCGCCTCCTCGGAGCCCGCATCCTCCGACGCCGCACCTCCGGATGATTCGGCCGACACGCCGGCGCCGGGTGCCTCGACGCCGGGCAGGGTCGGCCATGGGCCGTCGGCGACGCCCGGCTCCGCGACCCACGACGCGTCACTCTCGCCCATCGACGTGCTGCGCACCTGGTTCAGGATCGCGGGGGAGACGACCGCCGCGACCACGACGAGACTCGCGGCGATCGCCACGCCGCTCCACGAGCGGCGCCGGCGGCGGGCGCGCCGGGCCTCGAGCCGCCGCTCGGCCGCGATCGCCTCGAACACCGCGTCCTCGACGCGCGCGATCGCCTCCTCGCCCATCTCGGGCAGCGCCGTCTCGGGCAGCGCCGTCTCGGGCGCGGCGCGGTCCTCGTGGGCGCTCTCCGCCCCCGTCGCGCGCGGCGCGTCCTCGTGCTCCGACGACGTCATGACAGCTCCTCTCCGGCGACGATCCGCAGCCGGCTCCGGATGCGGGCGAGACGGTTCCGCACGGCGCCATGCCCCACGCCGATGCGCTCCGCCGCCTCCGCGTAGGGCAGGCCCTCGGCCACACACAGGCGCAGGATCTCGCGGTCGACGCCGCTCATGCCCGCGAGCTCGCGCAGCACCGCGTCCAGTGTGGCCGCGGCGACCACCTGCCGCTCCACGTCCGTCGCCGCCGCGAGATGCTCGGCGTGCTCGGCCGGCGCGACGTGCGCGCGCTCGCGCCGACGGGAGCGGATGCGGTTCGCGGCGGTGTGGCGACAGATGGCGGCGAGCCAGGGCAGCAGCGAGTCGCCCGCGAGCGCGAGGCCGCCGAGCTTGCGCCACGCGACGACGAACGTCTCCTGCACGGCGTCCTCGGCGTCCGGCCTCGTGCCGAGCAGCCCGTGCGCGATCCAGTAGACCGCGCGCGCGTGCCGGCGGTACAGCGCGCGGAAAGCCGGCTCGCTGCCTCCGGCCGCGCGCGTCACCAGGGCCGCGTCGTCCTCGTCCTCGTGCATGCCTCCGCCTGTCGTCGGGTGAGGGAATCGTCTCTCACCCTGTCAGTGTCCGCGCGGGCGCGATCGTCTCGGATCGATCACGACATTTCCGCGGACCGGTCGCGCACCGGTCTCCGGCACCCCGCCGGTCGCCCGGGGACGCGACGTCGGCGACCTGTGGCGCGGTACCCTGGGGGAGCGAGAGGGAGTATCCCGTCATCGCGCATCCGTCATCACGAGCTCCGACGACGCGGCTCCGGGTGCGCACCGCGAACGCGCGGGGGAGAGACTTTCGAGATCCCACCACGTCTCCGAAAGGCTCCCGCCGTTGGACATCCCCGTCTGGTTCGAGGTCGGCTCGCTCGTCGTGCTCGTCCTCATCCTCGTCGCCGATCTGCTGATCATCCTGAAGCGACCCCACATCCCCTCCACGAGGGAGTCCACGCTGTGGGTGGTCTTCTACATCTCCCTCGCGCTCGTCTTCGCGGGGGTGCTGTGGCTGGTCGTCGACGCGCAGCACGCCGGCGAGTTCGTCGTCGGCTGGCTCACGGAGTACAGCCTGTCGATCGACAACCTCTTCGTCTTCGTGCTGATCATGGCCCAGTTCTCGGTGCCGCGCCGCTATCAGCAGGAGGTGCTGATGGTGGGCATCATCATCGCCCTCGTGCTGCGCGCGGCCTTCATCCTGCTGGGCGCCGCCGCGATCGAGAACTGGAGCTGGATCTTCTACCTCTTCGGCGCCTTCCTCGTCTTCACGGCCATCCGCCAGGCGCTGCCGGAGAAGCACGAGGGCGACGCGCAGACCGAGAGTTTCATCGTCCGGACGATCCGCCGGTTCGTGAACATCAGCGACGAGTACGACGGCGCGAAGCTGACGACCGTCGTCGACGGCAAGAAGATCCTCACGCCCATGCTCATCGTGTTCGTCTCGATCGGCGTTACCGACCTCATGTTCGCGATCGACTCGATCCCGGCCATCTACGGCATCACGCAGGTGCCGTTCCTCGTCTTCGCCGCCAACCTGTTCGCGCTCATGGGCCTGCGCCAGCTGTACTTCCTGCTGGGCGACCTGCTCGAGAAGCTGCGCTACCTGCACTTCGGTGTGGCGTTCATCCTCGCGTTCATCGGCGTGAAGCTGTTCTTCCACGCGCTGCACGTCAACGAGCTGCCCTTCATCAACGGCGGGCATCACGTGGAGTGGGCGCCGGAGATCAACAACTGGATGTCGCTGGGCGTGATCATCGGATCGATGGCCGTCGCGACGATCGCGAGCCTCCTGGCCGACGCGCGCGACAAGCGCAAGACGGCCGCCCGCACCGCGGGCGACGAGAGCGCGCTCCCGTCCGAGGCGCGCGCGCACGGCGACGAGCGCTGATCGATCCGATCAACGAAGGCGGGATCCTGCTCATCGAGCGGGGTCCCGCCTACGCTTTCGCTGGGCACAATGTGCGCGAAACGCGAGTCGGCGTTGCAGAGTGCTAGGGTGTTCGCATGCGCGCGGTGCTCCTCCTTAGTCGCCGCGACGAGCCCTCGTCCTAGGGCCAGGCTCGTCGCGGAGTCACGTGATGCGCCCGACCCGCCGACGAGACCTGGAACCGACATGACTTCACCCGCGACCCCCGCGATCCCCGAGAACCCCCGCACGCTGGCCGAGAAGGTCTGGGACGCCCACCTGGTGTCCAAGGGAGAGAACGGGCAGCCCGACCTCCTCTACATCGACCTGCACCTCGTGCACGAGGTCACGAGCCCGCAGGCCTTCGACGGGCTGCGGGCCGAGGGCCGCCCCGTGCGCCGCCCCGACCTGACGATCGCCACGGAAGACCACAACACCCCGACGCTCGCGATCGACAAGCCCATCGCCGACCTCACGAGCCGCACCCAGATCGAGACCCTGCGCCGCAACGCCGCCGAGTTCGGCATCCGGCTGCACTCGCTGGGCGACGCCGAGCAGGGCATCGTGCACGTCGTGGGCCCCCAGCTGGGCCTGACGATGCCGGGCATCACCGTGGTGTGCGGCGACAGCCACACCTCGACGCACGGCGCGTTCGGCGCGATGGCGTTCGGGATCGGCACGAGCGAGGTCGAGCACGTGCTCGCCACGCAGACGCTGCCCCTCAAGCCCTTCAAGACCATGGCGATCACGGTGGAGGGCGAGCTCAAGCCCGGCGTGACCGCCAAGGACATCATCCTCGCCGTCATCGCGCGGATCGGCACGGGCGGCGGCCAGGGCTACGTGCTCGAGTACCGCGGCAGCGCCATCCGCTCCCTCTCGATGGAGGGGCGCATGACGATCTGCAACATGTCGATCGAGGCGGGAGCGCGCGCCGGCATGGTGGCGCCGGACGAGACCACCTTCGCCTACCTGAGGGGGCGCCCGCACGCGCCGCAGGGCGCGGACTGGGACGAGGCCGTCGCGTACTGGAAGACGCTGCCCACCGACGAGGGGGCGGCGTTCGACGCCGAGGTCTTCATCGACGCGGACGAGCTGGAGCCGTTCGTCACGTGGGGCACGAACCCCGGCCAGGGTGTGAACCTGGGCGGCCGCGTGCCCTCGCCGGAGGACTTCGAGGACGAGGGCGATCGCAAGGCGGCCGAGCGCGCGCTCGAGTACATGGCGCTCGAGGCGGGCACGCCCATGAAGGAGATCGCGGTCGACGCCGTCTTCATGGGCTCCTGCACGAACAGCCGCATCGAGGATCTGCGCGCGTTCGCGTCGATCATCAAGGGCCGCAAGAAGGCCGACGGCGTGCGCGTCATGGTCGTGCCGGGCTCCGCGCGCGTGCGCCTGGAGGCCGAGGCCGAGGGCATCGACAGGATCGTCGAGGAGTTCGGCGGCGAGTGGCGCTTCGCCGGCTGCTCGATGTGCCTGGGCATGAACCCCGACCAGCTGGCGCCGGGGGAGCGCTGCGCCTCGACGAGCAACCGCAACTTCGAGGGTCGCCAGGGCAAGGGCGGGCGCACGCACCTCGTCTCGCCCCTGGTCGCGGCGGCGACCGCGGTGCGCGGCACCCTCTCGGGGCCGGCCGACCTCGCGCCGCTGGACGAGCACGCACTGACCGGAGCGGAGGCCTGACATGGAGAAGTTCACGACGCACACCGGCGTGGCCGCGCCCCTGAAGCGGTCGAACGTCGACACGGACCAGATCATCCCCGCGGTGTTCCTGAAGCGGGTCACGAAGACCGGCTTCGAGGACGCCCTCTTCCACGGCTGGCGCCAGGACCCGGAGTTCGTGCTGAACCAGCAGCCGTTCGCGGGCGCCTCGATCCTCGTCGCCGGCCCGGACTTCGGCACGGGATCGAGCCGCGAGCATGCCGTGTGGGCGCTGCGCGACTACGGCTTCCGCGTGGTGCTGAGCCCCCGCTTCGCCGACATCTTCCGCGGCAACTCCGGCAAGCAGGGCCTCGTCACGGGCGTGATCTCCGAGGACGATCTGCACCGGATCTGGGCCGCGATCGACGCGCAGCCCGGCATCGAGATGACGGTCGACCTCACGACGCGCACGGCCGTTGTCGGCGACTTCACGGCTCCCTTCGACATCGACGATTACACTAGGTGGCGGCTCCTCGAGGGGCTCGATGACATCGGGCTCACGCTGCGCGACGCGGATGCGATCACGCAGTTCGAGGCCCGCCGCGAGGCGTGGCGGCCACGCACCCTCCCGGTGCCGTGAGCCCGGCCGGAAGCCCCTGAGGATCGGGGCAGACGGCCCCCGACCGGCGGCGCGAGCCGCCTAGACGATGTGAGGCCATCTGCACCATGACACTTCTCGGCTCCACGGAGACCACCCAGCGCGTCGACGCTGACATCCTCGAGATCCGCGGGGGCCGGCCCCTCAAGGGTCAGGTGGACGTGCGCGGCGCGAAGAACCTCGCCACCAAGGCGATGGTCGCCTCGCTGCTCGGCGAGACGCCCAGCATCCTGCGGGACGTCCCCGACATCCGCGATGTCGAGGTCGTCCGCTCGCTGCTCGAGGTGCACGGCGTGCACGTGTCGGCCGGCGAGGAGCCGGGATCGCTCGTGCTCGACCCCGCCGACGCGAAGTCGGCGAACTTCGAGCAGATCGACGCCCACGCCGGCTCGTCGCGCATCCCGATCCTCTTCTGCGGGCCGCTGCTGCACCTGCTCGGCCAGGCCTTCATCCCCGACCTCGGCGGCTGCCGCATCGGCGACCGCCCCATCGACTTCCACCTCGACGCGCTGCGCAAGTTCGGCGCGATCGTCGACAAGCAGCCCAGCGGCATCCGCCTGTCGGCCCCCGAGGGCCTGCACGGCGCGCGCATCGAGCTGCCGTACCCGAGCGTGGGCGCGACCGAGCAGGTGCTGCTCACGGCCGTCAAGGCCAAGGGCGTCACCGAGCTGCGCAACGCGGCGATCGAGCCCGAGATCATGGACCTGATCGGCGTGCTGCAGAAGATGGGCGCGATCATCTCCTACGAGCCCAACCGCGTGATCTTCATCGAGGGCGTCGACGAGCTCAAGGGCTACGACCACCGCAGCCTCTTCGACCGCAACGAGGCCGTGTCGTGGGCCTGCGCCGCGCTCGTCACCGACGGCGAGATCTTCGTCAAGGGCGCGCGCCAGTACGAGCTGCTCACGTTCCTCAACGTGTTCCGCAAGGTCGGCGGCGACTTCGACGTCACCGACGACGGCATCACGTTCCGCCGCGGCGAGACGCCGCTGAAGCCCGTCATGGTCGAGACCGACGTGCACCCCGGGTTCATGACGGACTGGCAGCAGCCGCTGATCGTCGCGCTGACGCAGGCCGAGGGCACCTCGGTCGTGCACGAGACCGTGTACGAGAACCGCCTGGGCTTCACCCACGCGCTCAACCAGATGGGCGCCGACATCGTCGTGCACCCCAACGGCATCGACGACCCGAAGCGCCGCGTGCCCCGCCGCGCGCTCGAGCAGGCGGCCGTCATCAACGGACCGACCCCGCTGCGCGGCGCGGACATCGTGGTGCCCGACCTGCGCGGCGGCTACGCGTACGTCATCGCGGCGCTGGCCGCCGAGGGCACCTCGCGCGTGAGCGGCGTGCGGATCATCGCGCGCGGCTACGAGAAGTTCCTCGACAAGCTCAGCGCCCTCGGCGCCGACTTCGACGTCGTGGGCTGAGCGTGGCGCCGATCTCCCCGGAGCGTGCGCGGCCGGGCGGCGTCTTCCGCCTGCTCGCGATCATCGTCGTGCCGCTGTACGCGTGGTTCGCGAAGATCGAGATCCGCGGCCGCGAGAAGATGCCGCTCGACGGTCCCTTCGTGCTGGCCCCGAACCACCACAGCGAGATCGATCCGCTGACGATCGCCGTCGCCACGTGGAAGCTGGGACGCCTGCCGCGATTCCTCGCCAAGGAGAGCCTTTTCCGCGTGCCGGTGCTCGGCGCCGCCCTGCGGGCCACCAAGATGGTGCCCGTCAAGCGCGGCAACCAGGGCGCGCTCGCGCTCGAGCAGGCCAAGGTGCTCGTCGAGAACCGCAGCGGCGTGATCGTGTACCCGGAAGGCACCCTCACGCGCGATCCCGACCTGTGGCCCATGCGCGGCAAGGCCGGCGCGGTGCGGATCGCGCTGGCCGGCGGGTTGCCCGTCATCCCGGTCGCGCACTGGGGCGAGCAGCAGATCATGCCGCGCTACGGCAAGCTGCGCCTGTGGCCGCCCCGCCGGCCCGTGACGCTCGTCGTGGGCGATCCCGTCGACCTGTCGGACCTCGCCGGCCGCGCCCAGGAGCGCGCCGCGCTCGAGGAGGGCACGGAGCGCGTGATGGCCGCCATCACCGCGCTGCTCGAGGAGCTGCGCGGCGAGAAGGCGCCGCCCGAGCGGTGGGACCCCACCCAGCACGGGCAGGCCGAGACGGGGCGCCTCTGATGGGCCCGCGGGTGGCGGTGCTCGGCGCCGGCAGCTGGGGCACGACGTTCGGCAAGATCCTCGCCGACGGCGGCGCGCGCGTCACGATGTGGGCGCGGCGCCCCGAGCAGGCGCACGAGATCGACGAGGCCAAGCGCAACTCGCAGTACCTTCCCGGCATCAACCTGCCGCGCACCATCCGCGCGACGCCGCGGCTGGCGCGCGCCGTCGACGGCGCGGAGCAGATCTACCTCTCCGTGCCGAGCAAGACGGCGCGTGAGGCGCTCAAGCAGCTGCGGCCCTTCGTCGCGCGCTCCGAGGTGCCGATCGTGAGCCTCATGAAGGGCGTCGAGAAGCGCTCGGGCATGCGCATGAGCCAGGTGATCGCCGAGGTGCTGGACTGCGATCCCGCCCGGATCGCCGTGGCCAGCGGGCCGAACCTCGCGCTCGAGATCGCGCGCGAGCAGCCGACGGCCGCCGTCGTGTCGTCGAGCAGCCTCGAGACCGCCGAGCTCATCGCGCGCACGGCCACGAACCGCTACTTCCGCACGTTCGTCAACACCGACGTCGCCGGGACCGAGTTCGGCGGCGTGCTGAAGAACCTCATCGCCGTCGCGATCGGCATCGTCGACGGCGTGGGGTACGGCGAGAACACGAAGGCCTCGATCATCACGCGCGGGCTCGTCGAGATGACGGACTTCGCCGTCGCCTACGGCGCCCAGGCCGAGACGATGCACGGGCTCGCGGGCCTCGGCGATCTCATCGCCACGTGCCAGTCGCCGCTGAGCCGCAACAACACGGCGGGCCGCCTGCTCGGCCAGGGGTACACGCTGCAGGACGTCGTGGCGCACATGGAGCAGACGGCCGAGGGCCTCGGATCGGTCGGCCCGATCCTGAAGCTCGCGAAGGCGAAGGGCGTCGAGATGCCCATCGTGCAGCAGGTGAAGATGGTGCTGGACGGCGCGATGGATCCCAAGGACATCGGCCCGCACCTCACGACGGACGACGACACCCCGCAGGGCGAGAGGACGCAGAATGGCCAGGACGACCGTGGCGGTGCTCTTCGGAGGGCGTTCCAGCGAGCACGCGATCTCCTCCGCGACGGCGGGGGGAGTGCTCGGCGCGATCGACCGTGACCGCTACGCGGTGATCCCGGTCGGGATCACCCGCGACGGCGTCTTCGTGCTCGAGCAGGACGATCCCGCGCGCTTCGCGCTCGACGCCGAGCGGCTGCCCGAGGTGGTCGACAACGGCACGCGCGTGCTCTGGCCCCTGCCCGGCGAGGGGCGCGAGCTGCGCGTGCGCCGCGCCGACGGCACGGTCGACTCGCTCGGCGAGGTCGATGTCGTGCTGCCGATCCTGCACGGCCTGCACGGCGAGGACGGCACGATGCAGGGCTTCCTCGACATCCTCGGGATGCCGTACGCGGGCGGCGGCGTGCTGGACTCGGCGATCTGCATGGACAAGCACTTCATGAAGGTGGCGCTGCAGGCCGCCGGCATCGCGGTGTCGCCGTGGGTGACCGTGCGCGCGTCGCGCTGGGCCGCCGCGCCCGACGCCGTGCGCGCGGAGGCCGCCGCGCTCGGATACCCGCAGTTCGTCAAGCCCGCGCGGGCGGGATCGAGCGTGGGCGTGTCGAAGGTGCACGACGCGGGCGAGCTGGACGAGGCGATGAGCCTGGCCCTGGCCGAGGACGACAAGGTGCTCATCGAGGCCGGCATCGCGGGCCGCGAGATCGAGGTGGCCGTGCTCGAGGGCCGCGGGGGCGCGCCGGCGAGGGTGTCGCTGCCCGGCGAGATCGTGCTCACCACGCGCGAATTCTACGACTTCGAGGGCAAGTACCTGGGCGGCGACGGCGCCGAGGTGGTGTGCCCGGCCGATCTCACCGACGAGCAGATCGCGCGGATCCGCGACGTCGCGGCGCGCGTCTTCGAGGCCGTGGAGGGGCGCGGGCTCGCCCGCGTCGACGTGTTCCTCACGCCCGAGGGCGAGGTCGTCGTGAACGAGCCGAACACCATGCCGGGCTTCACGCCGATCTCGATGTACCCGAAGTGCTGGATCGCATCGGGCCTGAGCTACGCCGACCTCATCTCGGAGCTCATCGAGCTGGGCCTCGAGCGCACCCGCTGACCGGCGCAGGCCGGGTCAGCCGACGTACTCGGCCTCGTCCGGGGCGACGCACTCGCCCGTGCGCTCCAGCTGCGACACGGCGCCGCCGAGCGCGCTGAGCACGTCGTTGCTCGAGACGCCCTGGCCGTCCTCGTCCACCGCCGTGTCGACGTAGACCGACGCGGCGGGCGTGCGGCCGTAGGTGGCCATGCGCAGGCGCGGGAAGTCCGTGTCGTCGACCACCCAGTCCACGCCGCCGACCGAGACGCACTGCAGCGTGCTCGGCGCCAGCGGCTCCAGGCCGCACGCGAAGATGACCTCCTGATCCTCGCCCCACACGGCGGTCGCCTGCGCGTCGGTCCAGACCCGCGGCAGGTCGCCGAGCGCATCGGGCAGGCGCACCGAGACCTCGGCGCAGAGCGGGTCGTTCGCGAGCGGCTCGGCGGGCAGGTGCACCGTGGTGGCGCAGCCGCCGAGGGCGAGCGCGCCCGCGAGGATCGCGGCGAGCCGCGCACTCATGGCGCCCCCGGCCCGGGCGGCGGAGGAACGGCGGCGGATCACCCCTCCAGCGTATTGCGGGGTCGCGTGTGGATACCCTGAACGGATGGATCCGACCGTGGGCGAGCTGAGCGAGCGAGAGGTGCTGCGGCGCATCGCGGCGCGCACGGGCAGGGCGCCGGCGGCGATCGTGGGCCCGGGGGACGATGCGGCGGTCGTCGCCGCGCCGTCGGGCTCCGTGGTGGCCACGACCGACACGCTCGTGCACGGCCCCGACTTCCGCCTCGCCTGGTCGAGCGGGTACGACCTCGGCTGGAAGGCCGCGGCGGTCAACCTCGCCGACGTCGCCGCGATGGGCGCCCGCCCGACGGGGCTGCTCGTCGCGCTTGCGATGCCGAGCGCGACGAGGATCTCGTTCGTCGAGACCCTCGCCGACGGGCTGCGCGAGGCGTGCGAGGCGCTCGCCCCCGACTGCGCCGTCGTGGGAGGCGACCTCACCGTCTCCGACACCCTGACGATCGCCGTGACGGCGCTCGGCGACCTGGAGGGTCGCCCCGCCGTGCTGCGCTCGGGCGCCCGCCCCGGCGACGTCGTCGCCGTGGCGGGCGAGCTCGGCGCCGCCGGTCGCGGCCTGGCGATCCTCTTCGACCGCTTCCGCGACGACGGCGGCGAACCGATTCCCGTCGACCGCGCGGCGCTCGGGGAGGGGGAGTCCGCGCTGCTCGACGCGCAGCTGCGGCCCGCGCCGCCCCTCGGGCTCGGCCCGATGGCAGCGATGTCGGGCGCCACCGCGATGATGGACGTCTCGGACGGGCTCGCGCTCGACGCGACGCGGATGGCCGAGGCCTCGGGCGTGCGTCTCGACCTCGATCCGGCCGCCCTGGGCGCCGATCGGCGCGCCGCCCTGGAGGGCGGAGAGGACCACGCCCTGCTGGCGACGTTCCCCGGAGACGTCCTCCCGCCCGGGTTCCGCCCGATCGGCCGCGTCGAGGAGGGATCGGGCGTCTCGGTCGGGGGCGAGCCGTACGACCGCCGCGGCGGATGGGACCCCTACGCCGACTGGGACGCGCGCACCGGCTGACGCGGCGCGGATCGCTGGCTAGGCTGGCGCCATGTTCTCCTACGATCCGTATGCAGAGCTCGCCACGCTGAGGGACTTCGCGCCCCTCACCGTCACCAGCACCGACATCGCCGAGGGGCAGCCGCTGCCGAAGGCGCAGTGGGGATCGGCCGGCGGCGGGTCCGACATCTCCCCGCAGCTGAGCTGGTCGGGGGCGCCCGAGGGCACGAAGTCGTTCGCCGTGTCGTGCTTCGATCCGGACGCGCCGACGGGCTCGGGCTTCTGGCACTGGGCCGTCTACAACCTTCCGGCCGACGTGACGTCGCTCGACACGGGCGACGACCGCCCCTCGGCGGGCATCGCGCTGCGCAACGAGTCGGGCGAGCCCGGCTTCATCGGCGCCGGCCCGCCGCCGGGAACCGGCGTGCACCGCTACTTCTTCGTCGTCGACGCGCTCGACACGGTGCTGGAGCTGCCCGAGGGGGCGACGCCCGCGATCCTCGGCTTCAACCGGCACTTCCACGCGCTCGCGCGCGGCATCCTCGTCGCCACGGCGACGAGCGACTGACCGCCACGCGCGTGCACGACGCGCGCCGACGCCCGTTCCGCCGTGCCCCTCGGGGCCGGCGGAACGGGCGTCTCGCGTCCGGGCGTCAGGCGCGGTGGGTGGGCGCCTGCTCGGCCTCCGGCTCGGGGACCGGCCGAGCCGTCGCCGGCTCGTCGGCCGTGACGGGCGCGCCGGCAGCAGGGGCCGGCTCCTCCGTCAGGCGAGCAGCGGCCGGCGCGTCGTCGATCTCCGGCTCCTCATCGGCGGGCAGCGCCTCCGCCGCCGGCACGGGACGGGCGGGCACGAGCGCCTTGGCCGCGGCGATCGCGGCGGTCAGGGCGAGGCCGATCAGGCCGGCGCCGAGCACCGGTCCGCCCACCGTGACGAGCGCCTGGCCCGCATAGACGTCGGCCGTGGTGGCGCTGCCGTCGAGCAGGGTCGTGCTCATGTTGTCGATCGTGGGGAAGCTCATCGCGAATCCGGCCGCGGTGGCGGCGAGCGATCCGATCAGCAGCACCCAGTAGGGCGCGCTGGTGATGAGTCGGGGCGTGCGGGGCATGATTCTCCTCGGGTTCGCATGCGGACTCCGCCACGATCCCCGGCGCGCCCATGCGCGGCCGATGCGTCCCCTATGCTCCCGCTGTGGATCGCCGCGTCAGGCCACGGGGCGCTTCAGCCGCAGCACCACGACCGTGAAGGCGGCGGCCGAGAGGGCCGCGAGCACCATGTGGATGCCGACGAGCAGCTCGGGCAGGCCGTTGCGGGCCTGGAAGACGCCGACGATCACCTGCACGGCGATGACGGCGAGCAGCGCGACGAGCCACGGCAGGGGGCGGAGCCGGCGCACCGCGGCGATCACGACGAGCGCGACCACGAGGGCGAGCAGGATGTAGCCGGGCCACGAGTGCACGTGCGCGAGCACGGTCGCATCGAAGCCGTCGCGGATCACGGCGGCATCGCCGGAGTGGGGCCCGTTGGCCGTGGTGAGCACGCCGAAGAGGATCGTGAGGGCGAGGACGAGCGTCGTCGCGTGGGTGAGGGCGGCGAACCACGCCGGCACGGCGCGCTCGCGCGGGCCCGGCACGTCGTGCAGTCGCACGAGGTAGGCGGCCGTGACGCACACGAGCACGAGCGACGAGACGTAGTGGAAGCCCACGATGAAGGCATTCAGCTCGGTCAGCACCGTGATGCCGCCCACGAGCGCCTGCGCCACGACGCCGGCGACGACGATCCACGCGAGGATCTGCAGGTCGCGGCGGGCGGGCAGCGAACGCACCGAGTACACGGCCGCGGCGATCACGGCCAGCAGCAGCACGGCGGTCGCCGCCCAGAACTCGCCCACGGCGAGGTAGGCGACCACCGCGGCGGCGATGCCGCCCAGCGCGAACCACACCGCCGCCAGCACGTCGCGGCGCGTGCCCACGGCGCGCAGCGTGAGCAGCAGCACCGCGATGGCGACGATGCCGACCGCGCCGGTCATCGTGCGGTTGCCGAACTCGATGAAGCCGTGGATGCCCATCTCCTGCGTCGGCACGAGCGACTCCGGCGTGCACAGCGGCCACTCCGAGCAGCCGAGGCCGGAGCCGGTCAGGCGCACGGCGCCGCCCGTGCCGATGATCGTCGTCTCGAAGAGGAACGAGAGCCAGGCGAACAGGCGCAGCCAGCTGCCGCCGACGGCGGCGGCGCGGGGCGCGGTGAGCGGGGGAGCGGCGGGTGCGGTGGCCATGCGGGTGGTGCCTCCTGATCCGCTCCGAATCCGACACGCACGGCGCCGTGGGGGAGCGAACCTGTAGAATTGAATCGCTGAAAAAACGGGCGGTTCCGCCCGTGGCGACAGCAGACAGTCTAAGGCGCGATCCGCGTCGCAACGGGGCCCCAGTACGGCACTCCACTCCGGAGCGCCGGGCCGGCTGACACCGTTTCGGGACCCATGAGGAGAGTAGAGACCGCATGTCTGATGTGCTGATCGACCGCCCCGAGCTCGAAGGTCTGGGGGTGTACGAATTCGGCTGGCACGACCCGGACGTCGCCGGCGCGAGCGCCAAGCGCGGCCTCAGCGATGCCGTCGTCCGCGACATCTCGGCCCTCAAGCAGGAGCCGGAGTGGATGCTGAAGACCCGGCTGAAGGCCCTCTCCCTGTTCGAGAAGAAGCCGATGCCCACGTGGGGCGCCGACCTCAGCGACATCGACTTCGACAACATCAAGTACTTCGTCCGCTCCACCGAGAAGCAGGCCCAGACGTGGGAGGACCTGCCCGAGGACATCAAGAACACGTACGAGAAGCTCGGCATCCCCGAGGCCGAGCGTCAGCGCCTCGTCGCCGGCGTGGCCGCGCAGTACGAGTCCGAGGTCGTCTACCACCAGATCCGCGAGGACCTGGAGGCGCAGGGCGTCATCTTCATGGACACCGACACGGCGCTGCGCGAGCACCCCGAGTTCTTCGAGGAGTACTTCGGCACCGTGATCCCGTCCGGCGACAACAAGTTCGCCGCGCTGAACACGGCCGTGTGGTCGGGCGGATCGTTCGTGTACGTGCCCAAGGGCGTGCACGTGGAGATCCCGCTGCAGGCCTACTTCCGCATCAACACCGAGAACATGGGCCAGTTCGAGCGGACCCTGATCATCGCGGACGAGGGCAGCTACGTCCACTACATCGAGGGCTGCACGGCGCCGATCTACAAGAGCGACTCGCTGCACTCGGCGGTCGTCGAGATCATCGTGAAGAAGAATGCCCGCGTGCGCTACACGACGATCCAGAACTGGTCGAACAACGTGTACAACCTCGTCACCAAGCGCGCCGTCGCCCACGAGGGCGCGACGATGGAGTGGGTCGACGGCAACATCGGCTCGAAGGTCACGATGAAGTACCCGTCGATCTTCCTGATGGGCGAGCACGCCAAGGGTGAGACGCTCTCGGTGGCCTTCGCGGGCCCCGGTCAGCACCAGGACGCCGGCGCGAAGATGATCCACATGGCGCCGTACACGCAGTCGTCGATCGTCTCGAAGTCGATCGCCCGCGGCGGCGGCCGCGCCGGCTACCGCGGCGAGGTGCGCGTGGACGAGAAGGCCCACCACTCCGCCAACACGGTGCGGTGCGACGCCCTGCTCGTCGACACGATCTCGCGCAGCGACACGTACCCCGCGATCGACATCCGCGTGGACGACGTGCAGCTGGGCCACGAGGCCACGGTCTCGAAGGTGAGCGAGGAGCAGCTGTTCTACCTCATGAGCCGCGGCATGCCCGAGGACGAGGCGATGGCGATGATCGTGCGCGGCTTCATCGAGCCGATCGCCCGCGAGCTGCCCATGGAGTACGCCCTCGAGCTGAACAAGCTCATCGAGATGGGCATGGAAGGATCGGTCGGCTGAGATGACGGCCCCCACGCAGGCGCCTGCAGAGGCGCAGAACGAGCACGCCCACCGCGACCCCGCGACGGTCATCATCCCGCCGCAGGACGAGGTGACGGTCCCCGTCCAGACGCGCTCGGAGCGCCCCCGCTCCTACGAGCCCGCCGACTTCGGCACCCCCAGCGGCCGCGAGGTCAACTGGGTGCACGCCCCGATCAAGCGGCTCTCGCCGCTGTTCGAGCGCGCGGCCGAGAACGACGGCGTGACCTACGCCTTCGATGCGGGTGAGCGCTACGACGCGGGCACGCTCGCGATCGGCGCCGCCCCGCGCGGCGAGGTGTTCGAGCCCGAGGACCTGCCCGCCGCCGTGGCGTGGCAGGGTTCGCCCGAGGCGCGGTTCATCCGCATCCCGCGCGAGGAGGAGGTCGCCGAGCCGATCGTCCTGCGCATCACGGGCCAGGGCGCCGAACGCCGGGCCGATGCGCACCTCGTGATCGAGGCGCAGGAGCACAGCCAGGCGGTCGTCGTGCTGCGGCACGAGGGCGCGGCGCAGCTGGCCGAGAACGTCGAGATCATCGTGCGCGACGGCGCGACCCTCACGGTCGTGGCCGTGCAGCGGTGGGACGACAGCGCGATCCACGCGGCGGCGCACCAGGCGCGCGTGGGCCGCGACGCCACGCTGCGTCACTTCGTCGTGAGCTTCGGCGGCGGCGTCGTGCGCGTGAACCCGAACGTCGAGCTCGCGGGCGCAGGATCGAACGGCGAGGTCTTCGGCCTGTCGTTCGCCGACTCGGGCCAGCACCTCGAGAGCCAGGTCTACCTGCACCACAAGGGCCCCGAGACGACCGGCAACGTGCTCTACAAGGGTGCGCTGCAGGGCGCGAGCGCGCGCAGCGTGTGGATCGGCGACGTGCTCATCGGCCCGGACGCCGTCGGCACCGACTCGTACGAGGCCAACCGGAACCTCGTGCTCACGAACGGCGCGCGCGCCGACTCGATCCCGAACCTCGAGATCCAGACGGGCGACATCAAGGGCGCCGGCCACGCGTCGGCCACCGGTCGCTTCGACGACGAGCAGCTGTTCTACCTGCAGGCCCGCGGCATCGACGAGGCCGAGGCACGTCGCCTCGTCGTGATCGGCTTCCTCGCCGAGATCGTGCAGAAGCTCGGCCTGCCCGAGCTGGAGGCCGAGCTCTCGGCCGCGATCGAGCAGGAGATCGCCGCCGGGGAGGGGATCGCCGCGTGAGCGCGACCCGCGTCTGCGCCAAGAGCGAGCTGGTCCAGGACCAGGCTCGCCGCGTGGAGGTGGACGGTGTGCCCATCGCGCTCGTCCTGGACGCCCAGGGCGAGGTGCACGCGATCGGCGACACCTGCACGCACGGCGACATCTCGCTGTCCGAGGGCTTCGTCGAGGGCGACTCGCTCGAGTGCTGGGCCCACGGCTCGGCGTTCTCGCTGCGCACCGGCAAGCCACTGAACCTTCCGGCCTACGAGCCGGTGCCCGTCTACGAGGTGACGATCGAGGGCGACGACGTGCTCATCGATCCCACCGTCATCAAGTCGGCCTGAGCCAGGCCCCACGAACTCTCCACAAGAAGGAATCAACATGACTGTCCTCGAGATCAAGGACCTGCACGTCACGGTCGAGACCGACGAGGGGACCACGCCGATCCTCAACGGCGTGACCCTGACCGTGCGCTCGGGCGAGACCCACGCCATCATGGGCCCGAACGGCTCGGGCAAGTCGACGCTCGCGTCGACGATCGCCGGCCACCCCAAGTACACCGTCACGGGCGGATCGATCACGCTCGACGGCGAGGACGTGCTGGAGATGGCCGTCGACGAGCGCGCCCGCGCCGGACTGTTCCTGGCCATGCAGTACCCCGTCGAGATCCCCGGCGTGACGGTGGCGAACTTCCTGCGCACCGCCAAGACCGCCATCGACGGCGAGGCCCCCGCCATCCGCACGTGGACGAAGGAGGTCAAGGAGGGCATGTCGGCCCTGCGCATGGACCCCAAGTTCGCGCAGCGCAACGTGAACGAGGGCTTCTCGGGCGGCGAGAAGAAGCGCCACGAGATCCTGCAGCTCGAGCTGCTGAAGCCGAAGCTCGCCATCCTGGACGAGACCGACTCGGGCCTCGACGTCGACGCGCTGAAGATCGTGTCGGAGGGCGTCAACCGCGCGAAGGAGAGCACCGGCCTCGGCGTGCTCCTCATCACGCACTACACGCGCATCCTCCGCTACATCCAGCCCGACTTCGTGCACGTGATGGTCGCGGGCAAGGTCGTCGAGGAGGGCGGCCCCGAGCTCGCCGAGCGCCTGGAGGCCGAGGGCTACGCCGCCTACCTGCCTGCGGACGCGCCCGTCGAGGCGTAAGGTCGGGGCCATGACCGCGACGCTCACTCCCGAGAAGTACGACGAGGTCACCGAGGCACTCAAGGACGTCATGGACCCCGAGCTGGGGGTCAACGTCGTCGACCTGGGCCTCATCTACGACCTCGGCTGGGACGACGAGAACGACGCCCTCGTCATCCACATGACGCTCACGAGCGCGGGCTGCCCGCTCACCGACGTCCTCGAGGAGCAGACGGCGCAGGCGCTGGACGGCGTCGTCGAGCAGTTCCGGATCAACTGGGTCTGGATGCCGCCGTGGGGTCCCGAACGGATCACCGACGACGGCCGCGACATGATGCGCGCGCTCGGCTTCTCCATCTGATCCACCCGACGAGGGCCCCGTCCACGGACGGGGCCCTCGTCGTTCCCGGCTTAGGATGAGACGGGTGACCACGCCTCTCGACGCCCTGCCGCTGAACCTCCTGCGGGCCCGCACGAGCAGCAAGTGGATGCGCTACCCGGACGAGGTGCTGCCGCTGTTCGTCGCCGAGACGGACTTCCCGCTCGCCGAGGTGATCGAGCGCGCGCTGCTCGACGCCGTGCGCCGCGGCGACACGGGCTACGCGCCGCCGGGCGACTCCCGCATCCCCATGGCGTTCGCCGGCTTCGCCGCGCGCCGCTTCGGCTGGCGGGTCGACCCGTCGCGCGTGCGCACGACGTGCGACGTCATGATGGGCGTCGCCGAGCTGCTGCGCGCCGTCACGGAGCCCGGCGACCGCGTGGTCATCACGCCCCCGGTGTATCCGCCGTTCTTCGGGGTGCACGAGGAGAGCAGCACCGTGCCCGAGACCGTGCCGCTGATCCGCTCGGAGGAGGGCTGGTTGCTCGACCTGGACGGGATCGAGCGCGCCTTCGCCGCCGGCGCCCGCGCGATCCTGCTGTGCAACCCGCACAACCCCACCGGCACGGTGCACGACGCCGCGACCCTCGCCGAGCTGGCGCGGATCGCGCAGCGGCACGGCGCGTGGGTGATCAGCGACGAGATCCACTCGCCGCTCACGCTTCCCGGCGCGAGCTTCACACCGTTCCTCGCGGCCGCGCCCGAGGCGGCCGAGGTCGGCTTCGCGCTCACGAGCGCGAGCAAGGCGTTCAACCTCGCGGGGCTGAAGTGCGCGCTCATCGTGACGGCCGCCGACGGCCCCACGCGCATCGTGCGACGCATCCCCGACGAGGTCGAGTGGCGCACGTCGATCCTGGGGCTCATCGCCGGCGAGGCGGCCATGACGGCGGGCGACGAGTGGCTCGACGCGCTTCTCGCGCGGCTCGACGCCAACCGGGTGCTGCTGACCGACCTGCTCGCCGAGCACGCGCCGGGGGCGCGCTACCTGCCGCCGCAGGCGGGCTTCCTGGCCTGGGTGGACTTCGCGGCGGGCGGCTGGGGCGATGACCCCGCGCTGCGCATCCTCAAGGAGGCGCGCGTCGCGCTGAACCCCGGCCCGTCGTTCGGCGAGCAGGGGCGCGGCTTCGCGCGGATCAACATCGGCACCGGGCCGGAGATCCTCACGGAGGCGCTGCGCCGCATCGGCGGGGTGCGGGCGTCGTGAGCGCGCCCCGCGATTTCTCCGGCCCCATCCCGATCCCCGCGCACCCGGCGCCGACGCGCGAGAGCATCTGGGACCCGAAGCACGTCTGGGTGACGATCGGCTCGTTCGCGCTCATCTTCCTCGCGGCGGTGCAGTCCCTGGCCGTGACGACCGTGATGCCGGCCGTGAGCGAGGCGCTGCACGGCGAGGCGCTGTACGCCGCGGCGTTCTCGGGCACCCTGGCCGCGAGCGTCATCGGCATGGTGGCCGTGGGGGCCTGGGCCGACCGGGCCGGACCCGTCGTGCCGCTGTACGCGGCCGTGGCGCTGTTCGTGACCGGACTGATCATCGACGCCCTCGCGCCGACGATGGGCGTGCTCGTGATCGGGCGGCTCGTGCTCGGGCTGGGATCGGGCGGCCAGCTGGTCGCGCTCTACGTGGTGGTGGCGCGGATCTTCCCCGCCGCCCTGCACGGCCGCGTGTTCGCCCTCTTCTCGGCCGCGTGGATCGTGCCGGCGCTCGTGGGGCCGTTCCTCGCCGGGGCGGTGGCGCAGTACCTGCACTGGCGCTGGGTGTTCGCGGGCGTCGCGGTGCTCGCGGTGCTCGCCATGGTCATGATCGCGCCGCGGCTGCGCGGCCTCGACGAGCCCGCGGGCGCGCCGGCGGCCGGATCGCGCCGGCTCATCGTGCGCCGCCTGCTGCTGGCCGTGATCGTGGCGGGCGCGGCGCTGTCGCTCGGGCTCGCGGGCGATCTGCCCAGCCCGTGGTCGTGGGTGATCGCGGCGGCCGCCCTGTTGCTCGTCGCGGTGGCCGCGGCGCCGCTGCTGCCGCGCGGCACGTTCCGCGCGGCGCCCGGACTGCCGTCGGTCATCCTGATGCGCGGCGTGCTCGCCGGCGGCTTCTTCGGCGCCGAGGTGTATGTGCCCAAGCTCTTCATCGACGCCTACGCCTGGACGCCGACCTTCGCGGGGCTCGGGCTCACGATCGCGGGCATCACGTGGGCGCTCGGGGCGGAGCTGTCGGCCCGTCACGCCGACCGCGTCGGCAACACGCGCCTCGTGCTCACGGGCGTGACGATCCTCGCGGGCTCGGTCGCGCTCGTGCTCGTCGCGGCCGTGGCGGGCTGGCCCGGCATCGTGCCCGCGCTCGCGTGGGGCGCCGCGGGCCTCGGCATGGGACTCGTGTACGCGCGGCTGTCGGTGCTCATGCTGGCGTACTCGAGCGCCGCGAGCCAGGGGTTCAACTCGTCGGCCCTGCAGATCGCGGATGCCGTGGGCTCCTCGGCCGTCATCGCCGTGATGGGCCTCGTCTTCCTCTCGCTCGGCCCCGCCACGGGCTTCTCGGCCGTGTTCGCGCTGGCGGTGCTCATCATGCTGCTCACGCTCGTGCCCGGCCTGCGGCTCGGGCACGCGCGCGAGCTCTGACGGGCCCCGCTCAGGAGCGCAGGCCCGCGAGGATCGCGGCGACGCCGGCGTCGAAGTCGGCGGCGGTCTCGTCCGCGACGGCCGTGGGGTCGGCCTCGACGGCGCCGAACTCGGCGGCCTGGATGCGCTGCTGCACGAGCGAGGCGTGCCCGAGGACGAACGGCAGCAGCACGCGGGCGGCGCGATCGGGATCGGCGGACCTGTCGCGCCCGAACGCGGCGCGCAGCGTGTCGTGCGCCGCGAGCGCGCCGAGCGACAGCGCCGCCGAGCTCAGCACGACCTCGGCCCCGTCGCGGTGGGCCAGCAGCGCCGAGCGCAGCGCCCGCGCCGTGCCGACGACATCCGCAGCGGGGGAGGCCTCCGCCACGATCCGGTCGGCGAGCGAGGCCAGCAGCGCCTGCTTGCTCTCGACGTGCCAGTACAGCGCGCTCGGCTGCACGCCCAGCTCGGAGGCGAGGCGGCGCATCGTGAGGTCGGGCAGGCCGTAGGCGTCGAGCAGCCGCAGGGCGACGTCGACGATGCCCTCCCGGTCGTGCCGCACGCGATCGCGCATGCCTCGACTATAGTGAACGCTGTTCAGTGAACGGTGTTCAGGAGGCGGAATGGCAGGGAAGTCCTGGGAGGCGCGCGACCTCGCGCGGGTCGCGGTATTCGCGGCGCTCATCGTGGTGCTGGGGCTGATGGGGCCGATCCCCGTGCCCGGCCTGCCCGTGCCGGTGACCGCGCAGACGCTCGGCGTCATGCTGGCCGGCACCGTGCTGGGCGGACGCCGCGCCGGAGCCGCCGTGCTCATCGTCTTCGTGCTCGTCGCCATCGGCCTGCCCGTGCTCGCGGGCGGACGCGGCGGCCTCGGCGTGTTCGTCGGCCCGACCGTCGGCTTCCTCCTCGGGTGGCTGCCCGGTGCGATGGTGGCGGGCTGGATCGCGCATTCCGGCCGGCTGACGTGGTGGCGGGTGCTGCTGGGCGCGCTCGTGGGCGGCATGGTCGTCGTCTACGCCGTCGGCATCCCGCTGCTCGCCCTCGTCGGCGGGCTCACGCTGCCGCAGGCGGCGCTGGCGAACGTGGCGTTCCTGCCGGGCGATGCCGTCAAGGTCGCCCTCGCCACGATCCTCACGCTGCTGCTGTACCGCGCGTACCCGCCGGCGTTCCCCGCGTCGGTCCGCGCGCGGCGCGCGGCGCGGGCGCGCGCGTGACGGCACCCGGCATCGAGGTGCGCGGGCTCGGCGTCGCCATCGACGGGGCCCGCATCCTCCGCGACATCACGGTGTCGCTGCCGCAGCGCCGGATCGCCGTGATCGGGGCGAACGGATCGGGCAAGTCGACCTTCGCGCGCACGCTCAACGGCCTCGTCGCCCCGAGCGAGGGGACCGTGCGCGTGGCCGGCATCGACGTGGCCCGCGAGCCGCGGCGCGCGCGCGAGGCGGTGGGGTTCCTCTTCACGAATCCCGACGCGCAGCTGCTCATGCCCACGCCGATCGAGGACCTCTCCCTCTCTCTGCGCGCGGCGGGGGCGAGCCGGCGCGAGGTCGCCGCCGAGGCCATGGCGGCGCTCGAGCGCTTCGGCCTGGCCGAGCGGGCCGATCAGCCGTCGTACAGCCTCTCGGGCGGGCAGAAGCAGCTGCTCGCGCTGGCGGCCGTGCTCGTGCGCCGGCCCCGCGTGGTGGTGGCGGACGAGCCGACGACCCTGCTCGACCTCGGCAACGCCCGCCGCATGGCGCGGCTGCTGCTCGAGGGCGACGAGCGCGGCCCGGTGGCGGATCAGGTGGTCATCGTCACGCACGACCTCGAGCTGGCCGCGCGCTGCGACGTCGCGCTGCGCTTCGCGGGCGGGCGGCTCGCCGAGACGGGGGAGCCCGAGGGCGTGATCGACCGGTACCGCGCGGAGTTCCCGTGATCGCGCTCTACCGGCCGGGGCGCAGCCCGCTGCACCGCGCGCCGGCCGGGGCGAAGCTGCTCGGGCTCGCCGCGCTCGGCCTGGCCGTGTCGCTCATCCCTCACACGGTCTGGACGGCGGCCGGAACGCTCGTCGGGGTGCTGCTGCTGTTCCTGCTCGGCGGCATGGGGCCGGGGGAGTTCGGGCGCCAGTTGTGGCGGGCGAAGTGGATCGTCCTCCTCCTCGCGATCTCGCAGGCGGTGTTCCTGGGGCCGGAGGCGGCGCTCATCGGCACGACCCGCGTCGTGGCGATCGTGCTGCTCGCCGCGCTGGTGACGCTCACGACGCCCATGGGCGAGCTGCTCGAAGCGCTGCAGACCGCCCTCGGCCCGCTGCGGCGCGTGGGCGTGGACCCCTGGCGCGTGGCGTTCACCGTCTCGCTCGCGATCGCCGCCGTGCCGGTCGTCGCCGGCTTCGCCGCGCAGGTGCGCGAGGCGCAGCGCGCCCGCGGCGTGCGGCTGGGGCCGCGGGCCGTGGTCACGTTGCTCGTCCTCGCGCTGCGGCACGGCGACGACGTCGCCGACGCCCTCACGGCCCGCGGCCTGGCCTAGGCCGTCTCCACCTCCGCGGCGGCATGCGGCGTGACACGCAGCCACGCGATGCGGCGGCGGTCGGTGGCGGTGACCTGGATGGTCGCGCCGGGCACGTCGATGGTGTCGCCGACGGCGGCCAGCCGTCCCAGCCGCTCGGTCACGAAGCCCGCGATCGTGTCGGACGCGCCGCGCGGCAGCTCGAGGCCCGTGAGCTCCTCGAAGTCCTGCAGGTTGAGGCGGCCGTCGATCATCCCGCTTGCCGTGGTGGCGACGCCGTCCGTGTCGTACTCGTCGAAGATCTCGCCCACGACCTCCTCCACGAGGTCCTCGAGCGTCACGATCCCGTCGGTGCCGCCGTACTCGTCGACGACGACCGCGATCTGGTGGTTCTCGGCCCGCATCTGCGTGAGGGTGGGCAGCACCCGTGCCGTCGACGGGAAGTACGGGATCGCGCGGATCGCCGACGCGAGCGCGCGGGACGGATCGTCCGCGGCCGCCTCGAAGAGGTCGCGCACGTGCACGAAGCCGACGATGTCGTCGATGGAGGTGTCCGACACCGGGTAGCGCGAGAACGGCAGCTCGCGCACCCGCTCCACCGCCGCCGACACCGTGTCGGTGGCATCGAGCGCGACGACCTCCGGGCGCGGCCGCATGACCTCGCTGATCTGCCGGCCGCGCAGCGAGAGCACGTCGTCGAGGATGCGCCGCTCGTCCTCCGGCAGGCCCTGATGGGTGGAGACGATGTCGCGGATCTCCTCCTCGCTCAGCTCGCCGGCGGTCTTGTGCGGGTCGCCGCCGAGCAGCCGCACGAGCGCGTTCGTGCACACCGACAGCAGCCAGATGACGGGGCGCATGATCGTCGCGAAGCCGTCGAGCACCGGCGCGACGGCGTACGAGAACGCGGTGTTGCGCTGGATGGCGAGCCGCTTGGGCACGAGCTCGCCGAGCACGAGGGAGAGGAACGCGATGACGAGCGTCAGCAGCACCGTCGCGACCGTGAAGGCCAGTGGCTCCGCCACGCCGAGGGCCTCGAGCAGCGGCGCGACGGACGGGGCGATCGATGTGGCGCCGTAGGCCGAGGACGCGAAGCCCGCGACGGTCACGCCGATCTGCACGGCGGACAGGAAGGTGTTGGGGTTGCGGGCGAGGGCGGCGACCTTCTGGCCGCGGCGGCCGCGGGCCGCGATGGCGTTGATCTGGCTCTCGCGCAGGGTCACGAGGGCCATCTCGGTGGCGGCGAAGACGCCGCCGATGAGGACGAAGAGCAGGACGAGGGCGATGTTCCAGAGCAGGGCGTCCATCAGCGGCCCCCTCGCTGCGGGACGGCGGCGCCCGGTGCGAGCCGGGCGCCGGGACTATGAGGGTCGGACGGATCGGACGTGCGAGCGGTGCTCACGAGCTCTCCTTCTGAGCGTCGGTGACGGGACGCGCGTCCGCGTCGTCCTCGCGCCGGCGATCGGCGCGGGTCTTGATGAGGCTGGCGACGGTGGCCACGGCGATGGTCGCGCCGATGAACAGCAGCGAGAACCAGATCGGGATCTCGGGCGCCCAGGCCACGCCCTCGCCGCCGTTGATGAACGGCAGCTCGTTCACGTGCAGCGCGTGCAACAGCAGCTTCACGCCGATGAACGCGAGGATCACGGCGAGGCCCTGCGCGAGGTAGACGAGGCGCTCCAGCAGGCCGCCGATGAGGAAGAACAGCTGGCGCAGGCCCATGAGGGCGAACGCGTTCGCGGTGAAGACGATGTACGCCTCCTCCGTGAGCCCGTAGATCGCCGGGATGGAGTCGACCGCGAAGACGAGGTCGATGAAGCCGATCGCGACGATCGTCAGCAGCATGGGCGTGACCCAGCGGCGGCCGTCCTTGCGGACGGTGAGGCGATCGCCGTGGTACTCGTCCGTGACGGGCAGCACGCGGCGCACGAGGCGCATGAACGCGCCGTCGGCGGGATTGTCGTCGTGCCCGCCGCGGGCCTGCCGGTACGCGAGCACGAGCAGCAGCGCGCCGAAGACGTAGAAGATCCACGAGAGGTTGGCGATGAGCGCGGCGCCGACGGCGATGAAGATGCCGCGCAGGATGAGCGCGATGACGATGCCGATCATCAGCACCTTCTGCTGATAGATGCGCGGCACGGCGAAGCCGGTCATCACGATGAGGAACACGAAGAGGTTGTCGACCGACAGGGCCTTCTCGGTGAGGTAGCCGGCGAAGTACTCGCCGCCGTACGTCCATCCCGAGACAAGGCCGATGCCCACGCCGAACAGCAGCGCGAGGCCGATGTAGAAGGCCGACCAGCGGGCGGCCTCGCCGACCGAGGGCGCGTGCGGCTTGCGCACGTGCGCGAAGAACTCGTAGACGAAGAAGACGATCGTGACGAGGATGGTGATGCCCCACACGACAGGGGTGATGTTCAAGGAAGGCTCCAGGACTTGGCGTGGACGAATCGACATCAAGGTCTTCCCCATTCCCGTGACGGGAACCGGTGGCCCGGAGTGCGATGCACCCGTAGTGACGAGCCGACCGTGTCGGAGTACTCCCCTTGCACTCTCGATCCTAAGGGATCGAGATGGATGCGGGCTGTCAGCCCGGGCGGCGGCCTAGCTGAAGCCGACCACGCGGCGCGCGACGCGGTAGGTCAGCAGCGTGACGCGCCGCCCCACGGGCCCGGGCAGGTTGGCGCTCGTGCCCATCACGCCGTGGCGCAGCCGCGTGTAGATCCACGGGCTCTCGTGCTTGATCTCGCGCCACAGGGCGCGCCGCTGCGCGAGGTGCTCGGGCGTGCCCGCGCGCACGAGCAGGGCCGAGGTGATGCCGCACAGCACCTCGACGTGGTGCAGCACGTAGCCGTACAGCCCCTGCGGCACGGTCGAAGGATGGGGGAGGGCCGCGAGCACGAGGCGCGTCACCCGCAGCTGCTGGTCGACGCGGCGCACCATGACGGCGTCGTTGACCGACTGGTCCGCGCGACCGATGAAGTAGCGGTACAGGTCGACGTCGAGGTAGTACAGCCGGCGGGTGTGCACGAGCGGCTGCACGACGTAGAGGTTGTCGACGTAGAAGGTGTGCTCGGGCAGCGCCAGCCCGGACTCCCGCAGCAGCGCCGTGCGATACGTGAGGGCGTGCATCATGAGGTACTGGCGGCGCCCGAAGACGCCCACCTCGTCCCAGCCGAACACGCGCCGGCGCGGCATGACGTCCTCGTACCGGATGTGCCGGCGGCTTCGTCCCAGCCGCTCGTGCACGTAGTTCGTCACGACCGCATCGACGCCGCCGGTGGCCTCGAGTCGCTCGAGCGTCGCCACGAGCAGGCGCAGGGCGGGCACATCCAGCCAGTCGTCGGCGTCGAGGACCTTCAGGTACGCGCCTCGCGCGGCGGCGACGCCCGCGCCGATCGCGCCGCCGTGCCCGCGGTTGCGCTGATGGATGACGCGGAAGGTGTCGGGGTGCTCGAACGCGTAGCGGTCGGCGAGCGCGCCGGTGTCGTCGTGCGATCCGTCGTCGACGACGATGACCTCGATGCGCTGCACGCCGATGAGGGGGTCGAGTGCGCGGGCGAGATACGCGGCGGCGTCGTACGCGGGCACGACGATCGTCAGCAGGGGATGCACGTATAGATCGTCGTCGAAGACGGGCGTTGGCACCAATTCAGCTCGCATTCGTGGGATCGAGACGTGGGGAGGGGAGGAGGATCCGCAGCGAGAACCAGCGCTCGTCGGCGGAGATCGAGACCGTGCCGCCGTAGCGCTCGACCGTCTGCTCGATGCTGCGCAGGCCGTAGCCGTGATCGGAGCGGCGGCCCTTGCGCGAGACGATGCGGCCGTCGGCGCGGTGCAGGACGCCGTCGAAGGTGTTCTCGACGCGCAGCATGGCGAAGTCGTCCTGCGCGAACAGAGCGACGCGCACCGCGCGGCGGTCGGGATCGTCCACGCGCCGCGTGTTCTCGATGGCGTTGTCGAGCGCGTTGCCCATGACGGCGACGATGTCGAGGTCGCTCATCCCCTCGAGCAGGGCGCCGTCGGCCACGCACGTGATCTCGACGCCGTCCTCGCGGGCCGCGGTCGCCTTCGCGTGCAGCACGGCGTCGAGCACGGCGCTGCCGGTGTGGAAGAGCGCGCCGTCGTCGGCGAACGAGCGCTCCAGCTCGTCCACGAGACGCGAGCGCGCGCCCGGATCGGACTCGGCCCGCAGCGCCTGGATCGCGTGCTTCATGTCGTGGTGCTTGCGCGCGGTCTCGTCGATCGCGCGCTTGGTGGCGCGGTACTGCTCGTGCTGGCTGCGCAGCAGCGACTGCATCGCCTGCGTCTGCGCGCGCGAGCGCAGCTCCATGCGCCACTCCTGCTGCGCGTACAGGGCGATGTAGCCGCACAGGTCGACGAGGGTGCGGATGTAGAAGATCTCGGGTCCCAGGCGGCCCGAGAACGGCGTGTTCGCGTTGACGAAGCTGAGGTTCGACAGCGCGAAGGTGACCGCCGCGATGGCGCCGGCCGAGATCACCTCGCGCCAGCCCACCTCGAGCGGCTCGGCGCGCGGCATGTGGCGCGCCTCGGCCACGCCGGCGATCGCGAAGCACGCGCCGTACGTGGCGACGAGCAGGGCGACGGCGGGCGGGGTCAGCTGCCCCGTCGGGAAGAAGTAGGTGTGCAGCTGCCAGTGCAGCGAGGCGACGAGCTCGGCCAGCACGAACGCCCGCGCCGTGAGGTACGCCGTCGTCGCCCAGCCGCCGGCGACGCTCGTGCGCAGGAAGACGAGCATGACGACCACGGCGGCGAGCATGCCGACGGTCCACAGCGGCAGCGGCAGGGCGTCGGCGAGCAGCTGCGTGGCCACGAGCGCCGCGAGCCCCGCCGCGAGCACGGCCACGAGCGTTGCAGGGCCGACGCGCCGCCGCACGATCGCGATGTACACCAGGCACGCGCCCCACTCGGCGAGGCCGGTGCAGATGCGGGGGATATCGGGCAGCGCCTCGCCGATCACGAGGCCGCCCCGACGGAGCCGATGTGCGCCGCGAGGGCGGCGAGGAACGCCTTGCGCTTGGGCCGGCTGATCGGCAGGACCGTGCCGTCGCGCAGGCGGCACTCGCTCTGCTCGACCCCGGTCACGTGGGCGAGGTTGACGAGGTAGCCGCTGTTGCACCGCTGGAACGCCGCGCCGTCGAGCTCGGCCTCGAGGGCCTTCAGCGACGAGACGACCGAGTGCGTCGCGGTGTGGGTGTGGATGAGCACGCGGTGCCCGGCGGTCTCGAGGTACACGATGTCGGCGAGGTCGACGCGGTGGTGGGCGCCGTCGGCCTGGAACAGCAGGGTGCGCCGCTCGCGGCGCGCGAGCTGCGCGAGCACGCGATCCATCTCCTGCGCGAATGCGGGGTACGCGACGGGCTTGAGCAGGTAGCTCAGCGCCTGCACCTCGTAGCCGCCCACGGCGTAGCGCGGCGAGTTCGTGATGAAGACGATCACGACGTCGTCGTCCAGCTCGCGCACGCGCCGCGCGGCGGCCATGCCCGAGACGCGCTCCATCTCGATGTCGAGCAGCAGCACGTCGTACTCGGGCCGGTAGCCCGTCACGAGGCCCGCGCCGTCGTCGAACACCGACACGTCGAACCGCACCCCCCGATCCGCCTCGTAGCGGTTCAGGTGGGCGACGGCCTGCTCCCTGCTGTGCGGGTCGTCCTCGACGACGCCGACCCGCACGATGCCTTCCACGACGCCAGCCTACTGACGGGTCATGGCCGCGCTCACGATTCGCGCGGCCCCCGCGCCGGCTCGGCCGCCGCGGCATCGGCCTCGGCGTCGGCGGTCTCGGGCACCTGGCGGAAGATGACCTTGAAGATCGGGTAGAACACCCAGAACGAGATGGCGGCGTTGATGATCATCGTCACGACGTCGGCGGTCGTCTCGCCCGTCGCGCCCCAGCCCCATGTGTCGATCAGCAGCTCGTAGATGGGCGCCTTGTAGAAGCCCTGCGCGGCCGCCGCGATGAACGTGATCACGACGTACGCGACGGCGTACCAGAACGCCGCGCGCCAGATCGAGGTGTTCGACTTGAACGTGATGTTGCGCTGCGCGAAGAAGTTGAGCACCTGCGCGATGAGCAGCGTGATCTGCACCGCGAGGAAGTAGGCGAGCCCGCCGCCGCCGGCGGGCAGCGGACCCGCGGCGTAGTCGAACATGTAGTACTGGCTGCCGTCCACGTTCGCGCCGATCGGCAGCCACCGGAAGTCCACGTCCACCAGGCCGGTGAAGCTGTCGAAGCCCCAGCGGAACAGCGGCATGAGCGCCAGCTGCAGCACCGTCACGCCGTTGGAGAGGAGGAAGAACATCGCGAACTTCGACAGCTCGGGATGCTTCTCCTGGAACGACGACCACCAGCGCCGGATCGAGGCGATCATGCGCGACCTCCACTCTGAGTCTCGAAGGAGCGGCGGGTGCGCCGCTCCGCCCGGCGTCCCCGCAGGAACGCTCGGATGATCTGGGCGAGACCGCGCAGGGCGCGGCCGTTCGCGAGCGTGAGCACGCCGTCGACGAGCTCGGGCGTCGCGAGTCCGCCCGACATCTTCGCGAGCGCCCGGAACGGCATGTTCAGCAGGAACAGCATGTTCAGGTCGGGCGTGCCCTTGCGCTCGGAGGAGGCGCGTCGCCCCTCGAGCAGGCGGTAGATGAGGCGTCCCAGTGCGCTGGGCGAGTCGGCGAGGCGCAGCAGCGGATCGTTCACGGCGATCCTGCCCGCCTCGTCGACGCGCGGGACATCGCGGCCGAGCAGCGCCGCGAAAGCCTCGTCCGATACGTCCGTCGTCCGCGCGGGGTACGCGGCCAGGGCCGGATCGGGCTCGCCCGCCGGGACGGTGCCCGCGACGTCGAGCGACGCGGTGAGGCGGAGGTCGCGCACGCTCGCGCCGACGCGCACCTCGTAGCGACCGGCCTCCACCTGCCACGACGCGGTCTCGGTGTCGTAGAACCGCAGGGCGCGCTCGGGGAGCGGGACGGTGATCGTGCGCGCCTCGCCGGGCTCGAGGTGCACCTTGCGGAAGCCGGCGAGCTCGAGTGCCGGGCGCAGCACGCGGCTCGCGTCCGCGCGGGCGACGTACACCTGCGCGACCTCCGCGCCGGCGACAGGTCCCGTGTTCTCGAGGGTGAAGGCGGCCTCGCGCTCGGTGACGACGAGGTCGCGGTAGGCGAACGTCGTGTAGCTGAGCCCGAAGCCGAACTCGAACGCGACGTCCGCGCCGGTGCTCTCGTACCAGCGGTAGCCGACGAACGGACCCTCCCGGTACTCGGCGGTCGCGCCCGTGGCGGGGAACGCCCCGGCGGTGGGGGTGTCGGCGAGCGAGACGGGGAGCGTCTCGGCGAGGCGCCCCGACGGGTTCACGGCGCCCGTGATCACGTCGACGAGCGCCTCCGCGCCGGCCTGGCCGCCGAGGTAGCCGTGGACGAGGGCGTGCGCGTCGGATGCCCACGCCGTCTCGACGGCGCCGCCCGCGCTGAGCAGGACGACGACGGGCACGCCCGTCGCGGCGACGGCGCGCAGGGTCTCGATCTGGTTGCGCGGGATCTCGAGGGTCGCGCGATCCATGCCCTCCGACTCGGCCGTCTCCGGCAGGCCGAGGCACACGATCGCCACGTCCGCCTCGCGGGCCGCCCGCGCGGCCTCGGCGACGAGGGCGGGTTCGGGCGCGCCGTCGCGACGGAAGCCCTGGGCGTGGCCGGCGAGGGCGAGCGGGGAGGCGGCGACGGCGTCGACGAGGTTCGTCACGCGCGTGGCGTTGACGAGCGACGATCCGGCCCCCTGGTAGCGGGGGTTCTGCGCGAAGTCGCCGATCAGCGCCACGCGCGTGCCGGCGGCGAGCGGGAGGATGCCGCCCTCGTTGCGGAGCAGCACGGCCGACTCGGCGGCGGCGCGGCGGGCGAGCGCGTGGTGACCCGCGACGTCGATCGCGGTGCGCGCGGCGACGTTCGCCGTGCGCTCGATGAGCACGAGCAGCTCGCGGACGCGGTCGTCGAGGTCGCTCTCGGCGAGCTCGCCGCCCTCGACCGCCGCGACGATCTCGCGCGCCGAGGTGAAGCCGGGGGAGGGCATCTCGAGCGTGCCGCCGGCGGCGACGGCCGCCGCGGCGTCGTTCCCGCCGCCCCAGTCGCTGATGACGGCGCCGTCGAAGCCCCACTCGTCGCGCAGCACGTCCTTCAGGAGGTGCGCGTTCTCGTGGGCGTAGGCGCCGTTCACGAGGTTGTACGACGACATGATCGCCCAGGGGCGGGCCTCGCGCACGACGATCTCGAACGCCGTGAGGTAGATCTCGCGCAGCGTGCGCTCGTCGAGCACGGAGTCGCTGGCCATGCGGCGCAGCTCCTGGCTGTTCGCGGCGAAGTGCTTGGGGGTGGCGGCCACGCCCTGCGACTGGATGCCGCGCACGTACGCGGCGGCGAGGCGGCCGGACAGCTCCGGGTCCTCGGAGAAGTACTCGAAGCTGCGCCCGCCGAGCGGGCTGCGCTTGATGTTGAGGCCGGGCCCCAGCAGCACGTTCACGCCCTGCGCGCGCGCCTCCTCGCCGAGCGCCGTGCCGATCCGCTCGGCCAGCTCCTCGTCCCACGCGTTCGCGACGGTCGCCGCGGTGGGGAAGCACGTGGCGGGCTCCGAGGCGGCGATGCCGAGGTGGTCGCCCGCGCCCGTCTGCTTGCGCACGCCGTGCGGGCCGTCGGCCAGCCAGATCCGGTCGATGCCCGCGCGCGGCACGGGGCGCGTCTGCCACGTGTTCTCGCCGCTCAGCAGCGCCGCCTTCTCGAGCAGTGTGAGGCGGGAGATCGTGTCGTCGTGGGTCATGCGTTGCTCCTGTGGGGTGACGTCCCGCCGGTGACGGCGGGACGGGGCGGGCGCCTCGGGAGAGGACGCCCGCCCCGGTGTGCGTCAGGCCGTCGCGGCGCCTTCCGCCTCGGCCGGCGTGCCGGAGGGACGGTGACGGCGCACGCGGATCACGACCCACACGATGCCGGCCGCGATGAGCAGGCCGAGGGCGATCGTGGCCCACAGGACCCCGAGCTCCCAGCCGGCCATGTGGTACTCGAGCGTCGCGCCCGGCGCCATGCCGTTCATCGCGTTCGAGTTGGCGACCGTGTAGAGGATGTGGTGCATCGCGGTGCGCATGTTGTGCACCGCCGCGGCGCTCTCCGTGTCCTGCATGACCTTGGAGCCGGCGAAGGTGAGCTGCAGGTCGGAGCCCGCGGCGATGCCCTGGTCGGCGTACATGTAGTCGTACAGGTTGAAGTCGGTGATGACGAAGCCGTCGAAGCCCCACTCCTCGCGGAGCACGTCGGTCATCAGCGCCGTCGATCCGCCGGCCCACGTGGTGCCGAGCAGGTTGAACGAGCTCATGATGCCGAGCGCGCCGACCGTGGTGGTCTGCGGCTCGCCCTCGGCGTCGAGGTAGGGGACCTCGCCCGAGGTCTCCTTCACGGGGATCTCGAACGCCTTGAGGTAGATCTCGCGCATCGCCTGCTCGGTGACCCACGTCGCCAGGCCCTTGCCGTTGACGCGGTTGGTCTCCTGGTCGTTCAGCGCGAAGTGCTTCGTCAGCGTGTAGACGCCGCGCTCCATCGCACCGTTCGAGACGGCCGTGGCGAGCTTGCCCGAGATGACCGGGTCCTCCGAGTAGTACTCGAAGTTGCGGCCCGCGAAGGGCGAGCGGTGCAGGTTGACCGCCGGGGCGTACCAGCCGTTGGCGCCCATCGTGAGCGCCTCGTTGCCGACGGAGACGCCCATCTCGCGGGCGAGCTCGACGTTCCAGGTCTGGCCGATGAGGTACTCGGACGGGAACGCCGTGCCGGTCCACAGGGCCGGGTTGATGAACGAGCTGAAGCCGGCGGGGCCGTCGAGGTCGTTCGTGCGGATCTTGCCGATCTCCGGGATGGCCGCCGTGTTGTAGGCGCCCGAGAGCAGCACGTCGGTCATGTCCTCGACCGTGAGCTGGTCGAGCAGCTCGTCCCACTTCGGGTCGTCCGCGTCAAGGCCGCGCAGGTCGATCAGCGAGAGGTCGTTGTCGGCGCCGGTGGTCGGCATCTCCACATCGGCCTCGGCGTTGACGGCGGCCGCGTCGTACGGCTCGAAGCCCTCGACGACGGCGTCGCTGGCGACGAAGTCGTCGCCCTCGGGGGCGGTGGGGAAGGTACCGGCGAAGTCCGCGCGCGAGAACTCGGTGCGGTTCTCGTCGAACGCTGCCGAGACGTCGTCGAAGCGGTTCACGGCCGGGACCTCGTCGCTCGCGCGACCGTCGACGTAGGCGATCGTCTCGTCCACCGTGTAGGTGATGGGCTCGACGCCCGCCGCCAGGTGGTGCGAGTCGGTCTGGAGCTTGAGCTCGTAGTCGCCCTGCTCGAGCACGTACGCGCCCGCGCCGCGCCAGTCGTAGGAGGCCATGTCCTCGACGTCCATCGTGACGGTGACCGTCTCGGTCGCGCCCGGCTCGATGACCGGGGTCTTGACGAAGTCGCCGAGCACGACGTGCGCCTTCTCGATGCCGCCCGGCGTGTACGGAGCGGTGTAGTACAGCTGCACGACGTCCTTGCCCGCGACGTCGCCCGTGTTCGTCACGGCCACGTCGATCGAGATCTCGCCGTCGACGTCGCCGAGCTCCTGCCCGGTCACGGCCCACTCGAACTCGGTGTAGCTGAGGCCGTAGCCGAAGGGGTAGACCACGGCCTGGTCGTAGTCGATGAAGCCCTCGGCGGCCGCGGTCTCGTAGTAGCGGTAGCCGACGTAGATGCCCTCCTCGTAGTCCACGAAGTAGGCGTCGTCGATGTTCTCGTACGCGTAGTCGCCGAAGTTGGCGAACGTCGGGTCGGCGGTGAAGTCGCGCGCGAAGACGTCGACGGTGTGACCGGAGGGGTTCACGTCGCCGATCAGGATGGAGCCGAGGGCCTGGAAGCCGTTGGCGCCGGGGGAGCCGACGAGCAGGATGCCGTCGATCTCCGGGTCGTCCTGCAGCGTGCCGAGCTCGAACGACGTCGAGGCGTTGACGAGCACGACGACGTCGTCGAAGTGCTCCTTCGCGAGGTTGAGGGCGTCGATCTCGTCGGTGTTCAGCTCGAGCTGGTGCGTGCCGGGCTCGGCGCGGTCGTCCCACGCCGTCATGTCGGTGGCGAGGTCGCCGCCCTCACCGCCGCCGCGGCCGATCACGACGATCGCCGCGTCGCCGTACTCGCCGAACGAGTCGATCGCCGCGTCGGTGTAGTCGCTCACCGGCATCTCGCCGATGTTGTAGTTGGAGGCCTCGGGGTCGTCCATCACGATGTTCGTGCGGCCGCCGTCGGCGGGGGCGTTGTCGGCGGCGAAGTCCGCGAGGAGGTCGTAGACCGTGTCGTTGACGGTGAAGCCGCCGGCCTCGATGCCCGCGCGGATGTTCGTCGCGCTCGTCGTGTCGGCGGTGCCCGATCCGGAGCCGCCGTAGACCGGGTCGGCGGCGCCGCGGCCGAGCAGCGTCACGGCGCCCGGCTCGAGCGGCAGGGTGCCGTTGTTCTTGACGAGGGTCATGCCCTCCTCGGCGATCTTCACGACCGTCTCGGTCGACGCCGCCTTGGCCTCGTCGACGGTGGCGTGGTCGCCCTCGTAGTACCGGGTGTCCCAGTCCTCGGTCTCGGCGGTGTTCTTGATCTCCCAGGTGCCCGCGCCCATGTAGGACTCGATCGCGCCCCGGAACATCCCGATCGCGACGTTCGCACCGACGGCGATCACCGTCACGAACGCGAGGACCGGTACCCAGATCCAGAGGAATCTCTTGTTGCTCATCGGCTTCTTCGGCTTCTTCGCCGTGGCGTCGCTCACGTGCTGCTCTCCTTGCAGTTCCCGCGCCCCTGCATCCGTGCAGGCGCGTCCGGTGTCATAGGGACCTTCTCGACATCTCAGCACCCGCCCCGGCCGCGGCGCGTCGCGCATGCAGAATCTGTCGTCTGCCGTGCATAACCTGCACTCCCGGCTCGCGGACGGCGCGCGCGACGTAGGATGGGAGGCTGGCGCGGTCGCGCCCGATCCCCGAAAGAACGGATGTTCCGCTGTGCTTGCCGTGCACGACCTCGAGATCCGCGTCGGCGCGCGCATGCTCATGTCCGGCGTGACGTTCCGCGTGGGTCCCGGAGACAAGGTGGGCCTCGTCGGCCGCAACGGCGCGGGAAAGACCACGCTCACGAAGGTGCTGGCGGGAGACCTCATCCCCGCCGGCGGCCGCGTGGATCGCAGCGGCGAGCTCGGATACCTGCCGCAGGATCCGCGCTCCGGCGATCCGGAGGAGCTCGCGCGCACCCGCATCCTCGACGCCCGCGGGCTCGGATCGATCCAGCTCGGCATGGCGAAGGCGACCGAGGAGATGGGCTCGGACGACCCCAAGGTCGCCGAGAAGGCCATGAAGCGCTTCGGCAACCTCATGGAGCGCTTCGAGGGCCTGGGCGGCTACGCGGCCGAGGCCGAGGCGGCCACGATCGCGAACAACCTCTCGCTGCCCGACCGCATCCTCGACCAGCCGCTCAAGACGCTCTCGGGTGGCCAGCGCCGCCGCATCGAGCTCGCGCGCATCCTCTTCAGCGACGCCGGCACGATGATCCTCGACGAGCCGACGAACCACCTCGACGCCGACAGCGTGGTGTGGCTGCGCGAGTTCCTGAAGTCGTACAAGGGGGGGCTGATCGTCATCAGCCACGACGTGGACCTCGTGGAGGAGACGGTCAACCGCGTCTTCTATCTCGACGCCAACCGCCAGGTGATCGACATCTACAACATGGGCTGGAAGCACTACCAGCGCCAGCGCGTGGCCGACGAGGAGCGCCGCCGCAAGGAGCGCGCCAACGCCGAGAAGAAGGCGTCGGTGCTGCAGCAGCAGGCCGCCCGCTTCGGCGCCAAGGCGTCGAAGGCCGCTGCCGCGCACCAGATGGTGGCGCGCGCCGAGAAGCTGCTGTCGGGCCTCGAGGAGGTGCGCCAGGAGGACCGCGTCGCCAAGCTGCGCTTCCCGAAGCCCGCGCCCTGCGGCAAGACGCCGCTCATGGCGTCGGGCCTGTCGAAGTCGTACGGCGCGCTCGAGATCTTCGCCGGCGTCGACCTCGCGATCGACCGCGGCTCGAAGGTGGTCGTGCTCGGGCTGAACGGCGCCGGCAAGACGACGCTGCTGCGCATCCTGGCGGGCGTCGACAAGAGCGACACGGGGCAGATCGAGCCGGGCCACGGCCTGAAGATCGGCTACTACGCGCAGGAGCACGAGAACCTCGACGTGAACCGGTCGGTGCTCGAGAACATGATCTCGGCGGCCCCCGACCTCAACGAGACCGAGGCCCGCAAGGTGCTCGGCTCGTTCCTCTTCACAGGCGACGACGTGCTCAAGCCCGCCGGCGTGCTCTCGGGTGGCGAGAAGACGCGCCTGTCGCTCGCGACGCTCGTCGTCTCGAGCGCCAACGTGCTGCTGCTCGACGAGCCGACGAACAACCTCGATCCCGCCTCGCGCGAGGAGATCCTCGGCGCCCTGTCGCACTACGAGGGCGCCGTCGTGCTCGTGTCGCACGACGAGGGCGCGGTCGAGGCGCTCAACCCCGAGCGCGTGCTGCTGCTGCCCGACGGCGTCGAGGACATCTGGAACCGCGACTACCTCGAGCTCATCACGCTGGCCTGACGGCCGGGTTGCGGAGGTCGTCACCGCCATCGGTTGCTGAACGGAGGCGCGAAGCGCCGGAGATGAAGCGACCAGCGCAACCGCTCCATCACGCGTCGAGCAGGGCGTCCTCCTCCTCGGCGTCGCGGTCGCGGCGCTTCGCGCGCGCACGCCGCGGCGGCGCGGGGATCGACTCGTCGTCGCCCTCGTCCTCGTCCGGGTCGAGATCCTCCTCGCGCTTCGCGGCGATCTCGGTGCGGATGATGTAGCCGATGAAGCCGAAGCCCATGACGGCGAACAGGATCCACTGGATCGCGTACGACAGGTGCGGACCGGGATCCTCGGTGGGCGGCGTCAGCTCGCCGGGGCGCTCGGCGGGCGCCGGATCCTCCGACACCATGATCCCGTAGGCGCTCACGATCGTCCCGTCGCCCGCGGCCTCCGCCACGGACGGCAGGTGCAGCGTCGGCAGCTGGCCCTCGGGCGCCGTGCGACCGGAGGTGGGCAGGGGCTCGCCCGGGCGCAGGCGCGCGATCACGGTGACCTCGCCCTCGGGCGCGGCGGGCACGACGTCCGGCTGGGACTCGTGGCCGGGCGGCACCCAGCCGCGGTCGACGACGAAGATCCGCCCGTCCTCGAGCCGCAGCGGCACGAGCACCTCGAACGCCGCCGTGCCGCCCTGCGCGCGATTGCGCACGAGCAACTGGTGCTCGGTGAGGTACTCGCCGGTCAGTTCGACGGGGCGCCACTCGTCGGCGGGGTCGAGGTCGTCGGTGCCGGCGATCAGCCGCTCGACGGGCACGGGTTCGGCGTCGTAGTTCGCCTCGACGAGCGCGATCATCGCGGCGCGCTCCTCGTTGCGCGAGAACTGCCAGTGCGAGAGGAAGCCGCACGCGACCGCGAACAGGGCCGCGACGAGGCCGTAGACGGTCCAGCGGACGGCGGGGGAGCTGTTCCTCACGAGGCGACACCTTCCACGACCTCGAGCGGGAAGCCGCGGGATCCGAGGAAGTCGCGCAGGTAAGCGACGTGCTCGTCGCACGCCAGCCACACCTTGCGGCGCTCGGGGGCGTGGATCTTCGGGTTGCGCCAGCGGATGCTCCACGCGGCCGGCGCGCGGCAGCCGGCGCGCGAGCACGTGGGCTCGACGGGGTCGAGGCCGATCACGAGGGCTCGCCGTCCTCGCGCGGCGCCGGGCGGGGCGCCTCCGCGATCCGGATCACCCACGGATCCTCCGGCGCGGCCTGCGGGGTGGCCTCGATCCGCGCCCGCTCGGGGCTCTCGGCGTGCGACACCACGCGGGGCGAGGCGGCGTTGGCCATCACCACGGCGATGTACGGCAGGAAGATCGCGCCGACGGCGAAGACCGCCGTGTGCCAGCCGTACGGCACGACGGCGGCGCACAGGATGACGCACGCGAGGCGGACGGCCATCGTGAGCAGGTAGTTGCGCATGCGCAGGTTCTCGTCGTCCTCCGGAGACATCTCCAAGGACGTCGCAGACTGGGCCCTCGACGCGCGCTTCACGATGCTTCCAGCGTACGCGTGCCGGGGCTGTGCGGCCGCTGCCCGTAGGCTGGAGGGCGGTCCGAATCCCCAGCCAGGAGGCACATCCGTGAGCACCGAGAACGTCGTCCTCGTCACCGGCGGCAACCGCGGCATCGGCCGCGCCATCGCCGAGCGCTTCGTGCGCGAGGGCCACCGCGTCGCGGTGACCGGCCGCAGCGGCGAGGGGCCCGAGGGGGTGCTCACCGTGCACGCCGACGTCAACGACGGCGCCTCGCTCGACGCCGCGATCGCCGAGGTCGAAACGCAGCTCGGCCCCGTGACGACCGTCGTGGCGAACGCGGGCATCACCCGCGACACCCTGCTGATGCGCATGAGCGACGAAGACTTCGACGCCGTCGTCGGCACGAACCTCGGCGGCGCGTTCCGCACCGTCAAGCGCGCCATCAAGAGCATGATCAAGGCACGCCGCGGCCGCATCATCCTCATCTCCAGCGTCTCAGGCCTGTACGGCGTGGCCGGTCAGGCGAACTACTCCGCCTCGAAGGCCGGCCTCGTGGGCTTCGCCCGCGCGATCACGCGCGAGCTGGGCGGCCGGGGCATCACGGCGAACGTCGTCGCCCCGGGCTTCATCGAGAGCGACATGACGGCCGAGCTGGACGACGCGACCCAGGCCACGTACAAGAAGCAGATCCCCGCCGGCCGCTACGGCTCGGCCGACGAGGTCGCGGGCGTCGTCGCGTGGCTCGCCTCCGACGAGGCCGCCTACATCTCGGGCGCCGTCATCCCCGTCGACGGCGGGCTGGGGATGGGGCATTAGTTTTCCTTGGTTCTGCGCGCGCTCGGGCTGTTCTTTTTTTGAATCTGCGCGCGCTCGGGCGCCGCTCGCGTGCTCGCGCTCTCGCGTCCCGCGAGAGCGGAGGCGGCGCTTCGCGCCGCGGGGCGGCCGCATTGGCGGCCGCACGCTCGCGCTTCGCGCTCGCACAGTGATCGGTTGCGCGGTGACTTGCTGACCGGTTGAACCGGTCGGTTGATCCCATCGGTTGCTGAACGGAGCGGCCGGAGGGCGCGGAGATGAAGCGACCACCGCAACCGCCGTCGGCGGGTCAGGCGCGGCGGAAGCCGCCCTCGCTGTCGATGACCTGGCCGACGATCCACTCGCCCTCGTCGCTGACGAGCCACGCGATGAGGCGCGCCGGGTCGTCGGGCTCGCCGAAGCGCCCGCTCGGGAACCGGTCGCGCAGCCACTCCAAGGTCGCGTCGTCCATGCCGTTGCCCGGATCGAGGAAGCCGGTGTTCACCGGTCCCGGGTTCACGGTGTTGAGCAGGATGCCCTGCGGCGCGAGCTCGTCGGCGACCGTCATGGTCATGCCCGCGAGCGCCGCCTTCGCCGTGGCGTAGGCGATCTCGCCGCGCATTGGACCCTTGCCCTGGCCCGACGTCATCCAGATCACGCGGCCGCCCGGTCTGGACGGATCGTGGCGCGCGGCGAACGCCTTCGTGAGCAGCAGCACCGCGCGGGCATCCACTGCCCAGTGCGCGTCGAGCGCCGCGGCGTCGATCTCGGCCAGCGTGCCGTCCGTGCCCGAGATCGCGTGGTTGCACACGAGGATGTCGAGCGCGCCCAGCGTGTCGATCGCCGCGTCGACCAGTGCGGCCGGCGCGGCCGGATCCGCGAGATCGCCCGGCAGGTCGAGCAGGCGCGCCCCCGGCGCGAGGTGCGGCTCGATCGACGCGCGCACGTCGGCGAGCTCGTCCGCGCCCCAGGGCTGCTCGACGTCGTGGGCGCGGTGGTGATGGATCGCGACGTCGGCGGCCATCGCCGCGAGTCGCCGCGCCACGGCCGCGCCGATCCCGCGCACACGGCTCGCACCGGTCACCAGCGCCGTGCGTCCCCGCAGCGGCAGAGAATGCGTCATCCGTCCTCCTCGAGCAGTGTCAACCGCCACGACGATACGCTGGCGCGATGGATCGGGACGAGTGGGAGGAGCGCGTCGCGGCGCTATGGGCGGACGACCTCGGCGACGAGGAGCGGATCGAGCGGATGCGGGTGCTCGCGGCGGATGCGCCGCACCCGGCGCTCGGCGCCTTCGAGCTCGGGGGCGCGCTCGACTCGGCGGGCCGCGAAGCCGCGGCCGACGAGCGGTACGCCGCCGCGACGGACGCGGGCCTGGCCGCGATCGACCCCGCGCGTGCGGGGCAGCTCGTCGTGCAGCACGCGTCGACCCTGCGCAACCTGGGTCGCACCGACGAGGCCATCGCGATGCTCCGCGCCGCGCGGCCGCACCCCGAGACCGGGGCGGCGCCCGCGGTGTTCCTCGCGCTCGCGCTGCACAGCGCCGGGCGTTCGGCCGAGGCGCTGCGCGTGGCCATCGAG
Source organism: Microbacterium petrolearium (assembly GCF_054782875.1). NCBI lineage: Bacteria > Bacillati > Actinomycetota > Actinomycetes > Micrococcales > Microbacteriaceae > Microbacterium > Microbacterium petrolearium. The sequence continues at coordinate 41,464 of NZ_BAAGRQ010000012.1, read as the reverse complement.
GCGATCGAGCCGGGCCTGCCGCGCTACCGCCGCTCCGTCCGCGCGTACGCGGCCGCGCTCACGGATGCGGATCAGGGCAGCAGCGGCAGCACCTGAGCGAGGTCGACGGGGCCGATCACGAGCGGCGCCTGCGCGCGCACCGTCGGCTTCGCGTTGAACGCGAGTCCGAGCCCGGCCGCGGCGATCATGAGCAGGTCGTTCGCCCCGTCGCCGATTGCGACGGTGCGGCGCATCGGCACGCCGTGCTCCGCCGCCCACGCGCGCAGCTGCGCGGCCTTGCCCGCCGCGTCGACGATCGGCCCGTCCACCTCGCCGGTGAGCGTGCCGGAATCCGCGACGAGCCGGTTGGCGCGCCACACGTCCACCCCGAGCGACGGCGCGAGGTCGTCGAGGATCTCGTGGAATCCGCCCGAGACGACGCCGACGACGCCGCCGCGGGCGTGCACGCCGTCGATCAGCTCGCGCACACCGGGCGTCGGCTCGATGCGCGCCCGCACTCGGGCGAACGACGCGGTCGGCACCCCCGCGAGCTCCCGCACGCGCGAGCGCAGGCTGGCGGCGAAGTCCACCTCGCCGCGCATGGCCGCCTCGGTCGCGGCGGCCACCTCGGCGCCCCGGCCGGCCTCGTCGGCGATCAGCTCGATCACCTCGTTGCGGATGAGCGTGGAGTCGGCATCGAGGACGACGAGGAAGCGCGCGGTCACGAGGCTCGAGCATATCGGTGCGCGCCGCGGGCGAATCGGCGCGCGCGGCCCGATCCGGGTGCTCGGGATCGGTAGGCTGATCGGCATGGCAGACCCCGTGCTCTCGTTCGCCGATGTCGTCGTCCGTCGTGGCCCCCGCAACATCGTGGACGGGGTCAGCTGGACGGTGAACGACGACGAGCGGTGGGTCATCCTCGGCCCGAACGGCGCCGGCAAGACGACGCTGCTGCAGCTCGCCGACACGCTCATGCACCCGACCTCCGGCACGGTGCGGATCCTCGACGAGCAGCTCGGCCGCACCGACGTGTTCGAGCTGCGCCCGCGCATCGGCTTCGCGTCCACGGCGCTGGCGCGGCAGATCCCCGCCGAGGAGACCGTGCTGAACGTCGTCATGACGGCGGCGTACTCGGTGATGGGCCGCTGGAACGAGGAGTACGAGAACGTCGACGAGCGCCGCGCGCTGCGCGTGCTGCGCGACTGGCGGCTGGATCACCTCGCCGACCGGCTCTTCGGCACGCTGAGCGACGGCGAGCGCAAGCGCGTGCAGATCGCGCGGGCAATCATGACCGATCCCGAGCTGCTCCTGCTCGACGAGCCGACCGCGAGCCTCGATCTCGGATCGCGCGAGGTGCTGCTGGCGCTCCTGTCGGAGTACGCGGCCTCGCCGTCCACGCCCGCGATCGTCATGGTGACGCACCACGTCGAGGAGATCCCCGTGGGCTTCACCCACGTGCTGCTGATGCGCGACGGGGGAGTGGTGGCGGCCGGCCCGATCGGCGAGACGCTCACGCCGCACAACCTCTCCGAGACCTTCGGCATGCAGATCGCCCTCGCCTCGGCGAACGGGCGCTACGCCGCCCGCGCGCGCATCTGAGCGCGTCCCGTGTGACCTCTGATAGACTTGATCGCTGGCGCCGTCGCGCCCACAGACTTTCCCTTTATCCATCGCTCCCGCAAGGACATCCGAATGAAGACTGACACCCACCCCGAGTACAAGCCGATCGTGTTCCGCGACCTCGGTTCGGGCGAGACGTTCCTCACGCGCTCGACCGCGACCAGCGACAAGACGATCGAGCTCGACGGCGTCGAGTACCCGGTGATCGACGTCGAGATCTCGTCGGCCTCGCACCCGTTCTACACGGGCAAGCAGCGCATCATGGACTCGGCCGGTCGCGTCGAGAAGTTCAACCAGCGCTTCAAGGGCTTCGGCTCCAAGTAAGCAGCCGATTCACGAGGGCCCCGCTCCGGCGGGGCCTTCGTCGTTCCCGGGTTTCGCCGAACCCGCCCTCGATCCGCGAACCCGTCCCGGATCCGGCGCGGGTTCGGCGATCGCGCGCGGGTTCGGCGGCGGGGCGGCGGGGACGAGTTCATCACCACGATGACGCTGATGGCGCCCGCGAGCGCGCCGAGGAACGGCAGCGCGAGCAGCGCGATGCGGATCAGCTCGTCGAGGCTCATGCCCCGATGGTACGGGTGCTCGCTCCGGCGGGATCAGCGGATGGGCCAGCTGCCGTCGACGACGGCGTCGATGCGACCGATCCTCACGAAGTACTCGGTGAGGCTCTCGGCCTGGGCACGGGCCCAGCCGATCTGCCGGGTGTGCAGCTCCTCCACCGTGTCGGGCAGCGTGTCGGCGTAGCGCTCGGCGATCGCCAGCGCGACGCGGCCGGCCGCGATCGCGTCGGCCGAGGCCTCGTGCGCGGCCTCCAGGGCGACGGCGTAGTGGGCGGCGACGACGTCGAGCGTGCGCTTGCCCTTGCGGAACCGGTCGACGGTCTTGTCGATCACGAGCGGATCGATCACGGGGTGCGGATCGGCGATCGGCTCGAGGCCGTGGCGCTGCGCCTCGTGCTTGAGCATCGACAGGTCGAAGGCGGCGTTGTAGGCCACGATCGGGATGCCGCCGGCGAGGATCGTGCGCAGCGCGTCGACGATCTCGGCCACGACCTCGTGTGCCGGGCGCCCCTCCGCCCGCGCGTGCGCGGTCGTGATGCCGTGCACCGCCGTGGCGCCCTCGGGGATCTCGATGCCGGGGTCGGCGAGCCACGACTCGGCGTGCAGCACGGCGCCCGACGAATCGAGCAGGCCGACGTAGGCCGTGACGATCCGGTCGTTCTCCACGTCGACGCCCGTGGTCTCGAGGTCGAACACGGCCACGCGATCGAGCAGCCGCGTCGAGCGCTCCGCGAGCACCATGGGCGAGTCGTCGACCGGATCCGGGGTGGGCTCGCGAACGGCGACGGTCTCCGCGACGACGACGGTCTCTGCGACGACGGCCGTGGGCGCCACGACGGCCTCGGGTGCGCCGCTCGGCTCGTCCAGATCATCGAGGTCGAACAGCGGCGGCGGATCGGGCCAGCGGTCGCTCATATCCACACCGTAGGGCGGGGCGCCGACATTCCCGGGGCGCGGCGGCGGCGCGTCGCCGCACCTTTCGCTCCGTAGACTCGACGGGTGCCCGTCGCCTCTCCCTACGCCGATCGGCTCGCCCGCATCCCCGTCGAGCGCCGCGAGGTCGAGGTGCTCGGCGGCACGACGGCGTACTGGGCGTACGGACCCGAAGACGCCGAGACGACGATCGTGGCGTACCACGGCTTCCGCGGCGACCACCACGGGCTCGAGCCGGTCGTGGCGCACCTGCCGGGGGTGCGGGTCGTCATGCCCGACCTTCCCGGCTTCGGCGCCTCGCCGCCCCTGCCGGGCCGCACCCACGACCTCGATGCGTACGCGGAGTGGGCCACGGCCTTCGCGCAGGCCGCCGCTCCGGGCGCCGTCGTCCTCGGCCACTCGTTCGGCTCGATCGTCGCCGCGGCCGCCGTGGCGAGGGGACTTCCCACGCCCCGCCTGATCCTCATCAACCCGATCGGTGCGCCCGCGCTCGAGGGCCCGCGGGGCGTCTTCACGCGCCTCGCGGTGCTCTACTACGCGGCCGGCGCCCGCCTGCCCGAGCGGATCGGCACGTGGCTACTGCGCACGCGCGTCATCGTGCGGGTCATGAGCCTCGCGATGGCCAAGACGCGCGAGCCGGCGCTGCGCCGCTGGATCCACGACCAGCACGACCGCTTCTTCTCGGGGTTCGCCGACCGCGACGTGCTGCGCCAGGCGTTCGTGACGAGCGTGTCGCATGACGTGCGCGAGTCGGCGCCGCGCATCGCGCAGCCCACCCTGCTCGTGGCGGCCGACCGCGACGACATCACGCCCATCGAGGCCGAGCGGGCGCTGCGCGGCCTGTTCCCCGACGCGCGCCTGGTCGAGCTGGCCGACGTCGGCCACCTCATCCACTACGAGAAGCCGGCCGAGGCCGCCGAGGCGATCCGGCGATTCCTGGCGGAGTAGGCGTCAGCGGCCGTCGCGCTTGGCGAGCTCCATGAGCCCGCTCACACGGTAGGGGATCGCCTCGCTCATGACGAGCGAGGTCTCGGTGCGCTCGACGCCCTCGATGCCCAGGATGCGTCCGTCGATGTCGAAGAGGTGGCGCGCGTCGCGGCAGGCGACGAAGGCCATCAGGTCGGTCTGCCCGCTCAGGCCGTGCACCTGCAGCACCTCGGGCAGGCGCGCGAGCTCGGCGGTGATCTTCTGCAGGTGCGGCTGACGCACCCCCACGGCGATGAACGCCTCGAGGGGGAATCCGAGGGCGGCCGTGGAGATCGAGCGCTCGAACGACCGGAACGCGCCGGACTTCTCCAGCCGCGCCATCCGGGCCTGCACGGTGTTGCGCGACAGGTGCAGGCGCTCGGCGAGCGCCACCACCGTGGCGCGCGGGTCCTCGGCGAGGGCGGCGAGGAGTTCGAGGTCGACGTGATCGAGCGAGGCCATAGCGAAGGAGCCTAGCAGGTACTAGCGGCCGGACCTGAGCAGGATGCTCAGTCGTTATCGAATCGAATGCGCGCCCTGCGGAGACCTTCCGCGGCTACGGCCCGCCGATCTGACAAACCGCACGCCCGTGGGTGGGTCAGGCGATCGCGTCGGCCGCGGCGAGCGTCACGCCGTCGGCGGCCACGTCGAAGACCCAGATCGAGGCGTTGGTGACGGGGGAGTCGGCGTTGGGCAGCGCTCCGTCGGTCGCCAGGCGCAGCAGCGTGCCGATCACGCCGCCGTGGCTCACCGCGATCACGCGGGCGTCGCCGTGGCGGGCGGCCAGGTCGTGCAGCGCCGTCGCCGCGCGCTCGGCCACCGCCGGCCGCGTCTCGGCGCCCGGCACCGCATCGCCGTAGCGCTCGCGCGCCTCGAGCACGCTCAGACCTTCGGCCACGCCGTAGCCGCGCTCGCCCAGGGCGTCGACGGTCTCGGGGGCGGGCAGGGCGAGCTCCGCGGCGATGATGCGCGCCGTCTCGGCCGCGCGCGAGAGCGGGCTCGCGGCGATCGCCGTGTAGCCGCCGTCGCGCAGCCGCTCCGCCGCCGCCCTGGCCTGCGCGCGGCCGGTGTCGTTGAGGGGGATGTCCGAGGAGCCCTGCAGGCGTCCTTCGAGGTTCCAGTCGGTCTGTCCGTGGCGCACGAGGGCGATGAGGGTCACCCGTCGAGGCTAGCGTCCGGCCGCGCCCTCACCCCTGGGAGGTCACCGGACGGCCGGCAGCGCCCGCGCGAGGCGTGCCAGCACGGGGCTCGTGCCCGCGTCGATCTTCACCGTGGCCCGGCGATCCGCCTTCGTCTCGCCGCGGTTGACGATGACGACGGGCAGCTTGCGGCGCCGGGCGCGCTCGACGAGGCGGATCCCGGAGTTCACGACGAGCGACGAGCCGGCCACGAGCAGCGCGTCGGCGGTGGCCACCAGCTGCTCGGCCTCGCGGAACCGGCCGGCGGGGATGTACTCGCCGAAGAACACGACGTCCGGCTTGAGCATGCCGCCGCACACCGTGCAGGCGGGGATCACGAAGCCCTCCGTCGACTCCGGCAGCACGTCGCCGTCCGGACCGAGCGGCACGTTCTCGGGCACGGTGATCCACGGGTTGTCGGCCTCGACTCGCGCGCCGATGTCGCGCCGGTCGAAGACCTGGCCGCAGCGCAGGCAGAACACGCGGCGCATCGTGCCGTGCAGCTCGACGACGCGGCTGCTGCCGGCGCGCAGGTGCAGGCCGTCGACGTTCTGCGTGATGACGCCCGTGGCGATGTCCGCGCGCTCCAGCTCGGCAATCGCCTCGTGGCCCTCGTTCGGCCGCGCGGTCGAGAACGCCTGCCAGCCCAGGTGCGAGCCGACCCAGTACCGGCGCCGCGCGGCCTCGTCGGCGAGGAACTGCTGCGCCGTCATGGGCGTGCGCCGCGGCGCGCCCTCGCCGCGATAGTCGGGGATGCCCGAGTCGGTGGACACGCCCGCGCCCGTGAGGATCGCGAGGCGCCGCCCGGCGAGCGCGTCGATCGCGCGGCCGACCTGGGCGGTCGCGGCGGCATCGAGCGAGGCGGTGGCGGTCACATCGGAAGTCTAGGCTTTGGGGGTTGTACCGGGATCGGAGGAGCGGATGGGGATCGAGCGGATCGACGACGCCGCGGACGAGCGGCTGGCCGACTACCGCGATCTCACCGACGTCGCGCTGCGCCGCGTGCTCGAGCCGCGGGGCGGGCTGTACATGGCCGAGTCGTCGAAGGTGCTGGGCCGCGCGCTCGCCGCGGGCCACGAGCCGCGCTCGGTGCTGACGGCCGAGAAGTGGCTGCCCGAGGTCGAGGCGCTGCTGGCGGGGCACCCCGAGGTGCCCGTGTACGTCGTGCCCGACGCCGTCGCCGAGGCCGTGACGGGCTACGCCGTGCACCGCGGCATGCTCGCCGCCATGCACCGGCCCGCCGACCGACCCGTCGCCGACGTGCTGCACGGCGCGCGCCTGGCGCTCGTGCTCGAGGACATCGTCGACCACACCAACGTGGGCGCGGCCTTCCGCGCCGCCGCCGGCCTCGGTGCCGACGCGGTGCTCGTCACGCCGCGCTGCGCCGATCCGCTCTACCGCCGCAGCGTGCGCGTGAGCATGGGCACCGTCTTCCAGGTGCCGTGGACGCGCCTGCCGGAGTGGCGCGGGCGCGCCGACGAGCCCGGCGCGACCGATCTGCTCCACGAGGCGGGCTTCCGCGTGGCGGCGCTCGCGCTCGCCGACGACGCGGTCGCGCTCGAGGACTTCGTGGCCGATCCGCCCGAGCGCGTCGCCCTCGTGATGGGATCCGAGGGGCACGGGCTGTCGCGGCAGGCGCTCGCCGCGGCCGACACGACCGTGACGATCCCCATGGCCGGCGGCGTCGACTCCCTCAACGTCGCCTCGGCCGCCGCCGTCGCCCTGTGGGCGCTGCGCTTCGCCCGGCGCTGATCCGGTTCAGTCCTCGGCCGCGGCCGACGGGCGGCTGAGCACCGGCAGCGCCTCGGGGCGCTTGGGCAGGATGTGGTCGCCCGAGGACTGGTGGCGCAGGCGCCGCAGCACCCACGGCACGAGATGCGTGCGCGCCCACACGAGGTCGTCGCGGCGCGCCTCGGTCCACTTGCGCTCGGGCAGGGGGTCGGGCTGCATCGGCTGCAGGTCGTTCGGCACGTTCAGCGTGCGCAGCACCATGCGGGCGACCTCGTGGTGCCCCAGCGGGTTCAGGTGCAGGCGGTCGGGCGACCAGAACCGCGCGTCCTGGATCTCCTTCAGCGCCCACAGATCCGCGACGATCGCGTCGTGGCGCTCGGCGACCGCCCGCATGTTCTCGTTGTAGATCGCGATCCGGCCGCGCAGCGCACGGAAGACGGGGTTCCAGCCCACGTCGAAGCCCGTGAAGATGACGACCGCGGCTCCCGTGCCGGCGAGCTTCGCCACGGCCTCGTCGAAGAGCACGGCGATCTCGTCCGGGTCGGTGCCGGGCCGCAGCACGTCGTTGCCGCCGGCGCAGAGCGTGACGAGGTCGGGCTGCAGCGCGACGGCGGCGTCGAGCTGCTCGGCGGCGATCTGGCGGATGAGCTTGCCGCGCACGGCGAGGTTGGCGTAGGCGAAGTCGTCGACCTGGCTCGCGAGCACGTCGGCGACGCGATCCGCCCAGCCGCGGTGCCCGCCGGGCGAGTCGGGCTCGGGGTCGCCGATGCCCTCGGTGAACGAGTCGCCCACCGCGACGAAGCGGCGCCAGGGATGCGGGCCCTCGTTGGCGACGTCGGGAGTCCGGGAGGAAGTCGTGTCGCTCATGACAGGAAGACTACGCGGAGCGCCGTGTCGGCGGCCTCGCTTATCGTGGATGGGTGCTGTCACCGTCCTTTCCGCAGAGAGCGCCCTGGGGCACCGCGGGAAGCCTCAGGGCCTGGCAGCAGGAGGCCCTCGACGCCTACGAGGCGGCCGGCAAGCGCGACTTCCTCGTGGCCGCCACGCCCGGCGCCGGCAAGACGACGTTCGCCCTCACGCTCGCGCGCAAGCTGCGGCACGAGGACGTCATCGACCAGATCATCGTCGTCGCGCCCACCGAGCACCTCAAGACGCAGTGGGCCGACGCGGCCGCTCGCGTGAACATCCGCCTCGATCCGGCCTTCCGCAACAGCCACACCGCCCCGTCCCGCCAGTACCACGGCGTCGTCGTCACCTACGCGCAGGTCGCCGCCAAGGCGATCGTGCACCGCGCCCTCACCGAGCGCGCCCGCACCCTCGTCATCCTCGACGAGGTGCACCACGGCGGCGACGCGCTCAGCTGGGGCGATGCGATCCGCGAGGCGTATGAGCCCGCCACGCGGCGCCTGCTGCTGAGCGGCACGCCGTTCCGCAGCGATGACGCGCCGATCCCGTTCGTCGAGTACGCGCCCGACGAGCAGGGCCGGCGCACCTCGGTCACCGACTACGCGTACGGCTACGGCCGCGCGCTCGCCGACGGCGTCGTGCGGCCCGTGCTGTTCCACGTGTACTCGGGGCACATGAAGTGGCGCACGCGCGCCGGCGACGAGCTCGAGGCGCACCTGGGCCAGGACAACATCAAGGACGTCACGGCGCAGGCGTGGCGCACGGCGCTCGATCCGAACGGCGAGTGGATGTCGGCGGTGCTGCGGTCGGCGGATGCGCGGCTCACGGAGATCCGCCACCATGTGCCCGACGCGGGCGGCCTCGTGCTCGCGACCGACCAGACCGCCGCGCGCGCCTACGCCAAGCTGCTGCACTCGATCACGGGCAAGCGGGCGACGGTCGTGCTCTCCGACGACGTCGAGGCGTCGCGGCGGATCGAGCGGTTCAGCGAGAGCGACGACCGCTGGATGGTCGCGGTGCGCATGGTGTCGGAGGGCGTGGACGTGCCCCGCCTCGCGGTGGGCGTCTACGCCACGTCGTCGTCGACCCCGCTGTTCTTCGCGCAGGCCATCGGCCGCTTCGTGCGCGCTCGCCGCCGCGGCGAGGCCGCGAGTGTGTTCCTGCCGCACGTGCCGGTGCTGATGGGGCTCGCGGGCGAGATGGAGCGCCAGCGCGACCACGTGCTCGACCGCGGCGAGAAGGACGAGGACGGCCTCGACGACTCGCTGCTCGAGGCCGCCGAGCGCGAGGACAAGGCCTCCGACGCGCTGATGGAGGAGGGCTCGTTCCAGGCGCTCGGATCGGTCGCGCACTTCGACCGCGTCGTGTTCGAGGGCAAGGAGTTCGGCCAGCTCGCGGTGCCCGGCACCGAGGAGGAGCAGGAGTTCATCGGCCTGCCCGGTCTGCTCGAGCCCGACCACGTGCACGAGCTGCTCATGCAGCGCGTGCAGCGGCAGTCGAAGCACCGCCAGGCCCGCGAGTCCCGCGAGCAGGAGGGCGAGGTCACCACGACGCTGCCCGAGCCGCTGCACCGCACGCTCAAGGAGCAGCGGCAGCTGCTCAACAGCCTCGTCGGCGTCTACGCGCGCCAGACCGGCCAGCCGCACGGCGCGATCCACGCCGAGCTGCGCCGCACGTGCGGCGGCCCCGCGGTCGCGCAGGCCACGGTGGCGCAGCTGCAGAAGCGCATCCAGGTGCTCCGCCGCCGCGTGCACTCGTAGTCGCTCGTCCGGCGCGGGGGTGCGGCCCGGTTCGGGAGGGGATCCCGGTTCGAGAGGACGGATCGGCGGGGTTCGGTCCTCGGGAGTGGGGATCTCCTCTCGAAGCGCCCGCGGTCAGCGGCCGATCCGCCGTTCGGATCCCCGAAATGCTGTCAATCCGGCCTCCCGGGCCGGGGAGCGCGGCGGCCGGCGGATAGCGTTGTGCGGTGAGCGACGCCCCATCCCAGACCCCGAACGCCCCGACCGCCGCCGACCGGCGCCGGTTCGCCCAGTACATCGCGGACGAGCGCGCGGAGGCCGCGGTGTACCGCCGTCTCGCGCGGCTGCGCGAGGGCGAGGAGCGCGAGATCCTGCTCGAGCTCGAGCGGGCCGAGCAGCGCCACGAGGAGCACTGGGTGCGGCTGCTGGGCGGCATGCCGCCCAAGCTCCCGCGCGCCCGGCTCGCCGACCGCTTCACGGGCTGGATGGCCGCGCGCTTCGACTCCGTCTTCACCCTCGCGCTCGCGCAGATGGCCGAGAGCCGCTCGCCGTACGACAAGGATCCGTTCGCCACGCCCGCGATGCGCGCGGACGAGAAGATCCACCACGAGGTCGTGCGGGGGCTTGCGGCCCGCAGCCGCCGGCGGCTGTCGGGCACGTTCCGCGCCGCCGTCTTCGGCGCCAACGACGGGCTCGTGAGCAATCTCGCGCTCGTCATGGGCATCGGCGCGACCGGCGCCGCGCCGCACTTCGTGCTCTTCAGCGGCATCGCCGGCCTCCTCGCCGGCGCGCTGTCGATGGGCGCGGGGGAGTTCGTCTCGGTGCGCTCGCAGCGCGAGATGCTCGACGCGACCGAGCCGAGCGACTTCGGCGACCGCTACCTGCCCGATCTCGACATCGACGCCAACGAGCTCGCCCTCGTCTACCGCACGCGCGGGCAGAGCGAGCAGGAGGCGGCGGAGCACGCGCGGCGCGTGATCGAGGCCGCGCACGCCGGCACGATGCCGACCGGGCCGCACGCGATCAACGCGCACGAGGTGGTCGGCGGGGCCTTCCGGGCCGCGTGGTCGAGCTTCCTGTTCTTCGCCTCCGGCGCGATCATCCCCGTGCTGCCGTGGATCTTCGGCCTCTCCGGCATCCCGGCCGTCGTCATCGCGCTCGTCCTCGTGGGGATCGCCCTGCTGCTCACGGGCGGCACGGTCGGTCTGCTGTCGGGTGCGTCGCCGATCCCGCGCGCGCTGCGCCAGCTCGGCATCGGCTTCGGTGCCGCCGCCGTGACGTACCTGCTGGGCCTGCTCTTCGGGGTGAGCGTGGCGTGACGCGCCCGGGCGTCGGCCCGGTGCGGGGATCGGGTGGGGATCGTGGTAACGTAGTTCCTCGGTCCGCAGTGCGGATCACACCCAATGCGCGGGTGGCGGAATAGGTAGACGCGCTAGCTTGAGGTGCTAGTGCCCGTATTAGGGCGTGGGGGTTCAAGTCCCCCCTCGCGCACAGAACGAGGAAGGACCCGGCCGAGCGGCCGGGTCCTTCTTCGTATGCCGAGGGAGTGGGGGAGTCACTTCTCCGGGGGATCTCCGTTGCGTGAGGAGGCTCAGCGCCCTCCCGGTAGGTTGGAGCGCATGGCCCGACCCGAGAACACGCCCGAGAACGAGGTGCCGGAGGTCGCGCGGATCGCCGCGGACCTGATCCGGATCGACACGACGAACTACGGCGGCGGCAACGCCAAGGGTGAGCGCGAGGCCGCCGAGTACGTGGGCGCGTACCTGGAGTCGCTCGGCCTCGAGCCGGAGTACTACGAGCCGATCCCGCGCCGCACGAACGTCATGGCGCGCGTGACGGGCCGCAACCCCGACAAGCCCGCGCTCGTGCTGCACGGGCACCTGGACGTCGTGCCCGCCGTGGCGGAGGACTGGTCGGTCGATCCGTTCGCGGGGGAGATCCGCGACGGCATGCTGTGGGGCCGCGGCGCCGTGGACATGAAGAACATGGACGCGATGATCCTCACGGCGGTGGCCGACCTGCTGCGGGCGGGGGAGCGGCCCGAGCGCGACCTCATCCTGGCGTTCTTCGCGGACGAGGAGAACGGCGGCGTCGAGGGGTCCGCGCTCGTCGTGAAGGACCGCCCGGACTGGTTCGCCGGCGCGACCGAGGCCATCAGCGAGGTCGGCGGGTACACCATCCCGATCGGCGACCGCAGCGCGTACCTGCTGCAGGTGGGCGAGAAGGCGCTGATGTGGATCAAGCTCATCGCCCGCGGTCGCGCCGGGCACGGCAGCCGATTCCACCCCGAGAACGCCGTGACGCGGCTGTCCGAGGCGCTCGCGACGCTCGGCCGCGTGGCGTGGCCCGTGGAGATGACCGCGACCACGAGCCAGCTGCTGGAGGGCATCGCCGAGCTCAGCGGCGAGACGAGCGCCGATCCCGACGTGCTGGCCGCGCACGCGGGGCCCGCCGAGGCGTTCATCAAGTCGACCTTCCGCACCGTGTCGAACCCGACCGGCCTGACGGCGGGCTACAAGCACAACGTGATCCCGGATCGCGCGGAGGCGACCGTCGACGTGCGCGTGCTGCCCGGCACGGAGGACGCGGTGCTCGCCGAGATCCAGCGGATCGTGGGCGACGACATCGAGATCGAGATGGTCGTGCGCGACATCGGGCTGGAGATCCCGTTCGCCGGCCCGCTCGTCGACGCGATGGTCGGCGCCCTCGGCCGCCACGACCCGGGCGTCCCGGTGCTGCCGTACCTGCTGGGCGCCGGCACCGACAACAAGGCCCTCTCGCAGCTCGGCATCGACGGCTACGGCTTCGCGCCGCTGCGCCTGCCGGCCGACCTGGACTTCACGGGCATGTTCCACGGCGTGGACGAGCGCGTGCCGGTCGACGCGCTCGCGTTCGGCCAGCGCGTGCTCGCGGACCTCATCCGCTCGTACTGACGGATCCTCCGGAAGTCTGACGAGACGTTCGGCGCCGGTGACCTAGAGTCGACTCTCGTGCATTACATCGAGGCGCTCATCCTGGGGCTCGTGCAGGGTCTGACGGAGTTCCTGCCGATCTCGTCCAGCGCGCACATCCGCGTCGTCGGCGAGTTCCTGCCGTCGGCGGCGGACCCCGGCGCGACCTTCACCGCGATCACGCAGATCGGCACCGAGCTGGCCGTGCTCGTGTACTTCTGGAGCAGGATCGTCACGATCATCCGCAAGTGGGCGCTGTCGCTGGCCGGCAAGGTCGCGAAGGACGACCCGGACGTGCGGATGGGCTGGCTCGTCATCATCGGCACGATCCCGATCGGCATCCTCGGCTTCACGCTGCAGGAGTACATCCGCGACACCTTCCGCAACCTGTGGCTCGTCGCGGCCGTGCTCATCGGCTTCGGCATCATCCTGGGCCTCGTCGACCGCTATGCGCGGCGCGACCGGACCATGGACGAGGTCACCTACCCGCACGGCCTCACGATCGGCGTGGCGCAGGCGCTCGCGCTGGTGCCGGGCGTCTCGCGCTCCGGCGCGACGACGACGGCCGCGCGTGCCCTCGGCTATGACCGCACCTCGGCGGCGGAGTTCGCCTTCCTGCTCGCGGTGCCGGCGGTGTTCGCCTCGGGCCTGTGGGAGCTGCGCGAGGGCCTCCAGACGGGCGACCCGGGTCCCTACGGCTGGGGCGGCACGATCCTCGCCACCGTCGTGGCGGGCGTCGTCGGCTGGCTCGTCATCGCATACCTGATGCGCTACCTCAAGACGGGCAGCTTCCTGCCGTTCGTCCTCTACCGCGTGGCCCTCGGCGCCGTGCTCATGATCCTGCTCGCCACCGGCGTGCTGGCGGCATATTGATTCGCGCCGGCCCGCACATGGCCGGATGGTGCGCCTCTGACGACGTCATCCTGGAGCCCGACGGTGAGCACTGAGCCCGAGGCCATCGACACCGAGCGCGAGCCGACCACATGGACCCTCGCGCCCGACGAGTTCGCCGCGACCAAGAACCGCGCTGCCAAGATCAGCGCCCGCGCGATCTCGGCACAGCGCTCGCCGCGGTACGCCGAGCTCTGGAGTGCGATGGGGATCTCGCGGCCCGCCGTGCGGTGGGTCGTCGACGGGTTCGACCTGTCACGGCCATGAGCGCCCGGTGTACGCGGCTTCGGGACTGCTGCACGAGTAGGTGACATCTGAGCTGGCTTGCCCGGGAGGGCGGCCTGGAAGGATGTTGCTGTGCCCAAGCCTTACCCGAGCGAGTTCCGTGACGACGTGGTGCGCGTCGCTCAGAACCGCGAGCCTGGAGTCACGATCGAGCAGATCGCGAAAGACTTCGGTGTTCACCCGATGACGCTGCAGAAGTGGCTCCACCGCGCCAAGGTCGAAACCGGCGCTGCGCCCGGAACGACCCGCTCCGAGGCGGCCGAGCTGCGCGAAGCGCGCAAGCGGATCCGGCTGCTCGAGCAGGAGAACGAGGTGCTGCGTCGGGCGGCGGCGTATCTGTCGCAGGCGAACCTGCCGGGAAAAGGCTCTACCCGCTCGTGACGGAGCTCGCCGCCGCAGGGATCCCTGTGACGGTGACGTGTCGGGTGCTCAAGCTCTCCCGCCAGCCCTACTACCGGTGGCTGGCGGACCCCATCACCGAGAGCGAGGTGGTGGAGGCGTATCGCGCGAACGCGCTGTTCGACGCGCACAAGGATGACCCCGAGTTCGGACATCGGCTGCTCGCCGACGAGGCCCGCGACCACGGTGAGGCGATGTCGGACCGCACCGCGTGGCGGATCGCCTCAGCGAACGGCTGGTTCAGCGCGTTCGGGAAGCCCAAGCGCGGCAAGCACCGGAAGCCGGGGCGTCCCGTGCACGACGACCTCTGCGCCGTCGTAGACGAGCACGGCCGGACCCGACACGTGTTCACCGCCGACGCGCCGAACGAACTGTGGCTGACGGACATCACTGAGCACAAGACCGCCGAGGGCAAGCTCTACCTCTGCGCGATCAAGGACGTGTTCTCCGGTCGAATCGTCGGGTACTCGATCGACTCGCGGATGAAGTCGCGACTGGCCGTTCAGGCGCTCGAGAACGCCGTCGCGATGCGCGGCGACGTCGCCGGCCGCTTGGTTCACTCAGACCGGGGATCTCAGTTCCGCAGCCGGAAGATGCTCCGCGCCCTGGCCCGTTATCGCATGGTCGGATCCATGGGTCGCGTCGGCTCAAGCGGGGACAACGCGGCTATGGAATCCTTCTTCGCGCTGCTCCAGAAGAACGTCCTCAACCGCCGCACCTGGACCACTCGCGACCAGCTGCGCATCGCGATGGTCACCTGGATCGAACGGACCTACCACCGGCGTCGGCGGCAGGCGCGCCTTGGCCGTTTGACGCCCATCGAGTTCGAGACCATCATGAACACGGCCGTCGCACTGGCGGCGTGACTAAGAACTGTCACCTATCCGTGCAGCAGTCCCTTCGTTGCTGCAGACCAGTTCGCTCAACACGCGCCGCCGGACCACCACGCAAGAACTCCGGTTGGCGATCGCGGTGTCGATCGAACGCAAGAATCACCGGCAACGCGAGCAGGATCGCTGCGGTGGATTGACGCCGATCGAATACGACGACAGACTGACCCCCGACCGCGAGTCCTCGCGGCCTACAACCGAGTGTCACCTACGGCTGCATCGCGCCTATCACTTGGCGGATTCAGTCTCGACCCGCCGCATGAACTTCAACCCAGAGCAGCGTGCCTGAGGTCTCAACGCGTGGAGGCGTATCATGACTGACATCTATGTCCAGCGAACCCAGCAGTGGATCAACGACGCCTACGTAGGCAACCCGGATACGCCCGACATCGGCCCGGTTGCCGTCGATGGCTACACCGGGTGGCAGACCGTGACGGCATTGCTTCGGGCGCTTCAGTACGAGCTCGGCATTACCAACCGGTCGGACGCCTTCGGGTCGACGACCCTGTCGTTGCTCACCGCGATCAGTCCGATTAACAACAGCACGTCGAATAAGAACATCATTCGCATCGCGCAGGGCGCGATGTACTGCAAGGGTTATGCCGGCGGCGACGGACACATAACCGGCACGTGGGAAGCTCTTGCGATCGCTGGCATGCAAGATCTTCGTGGCGACATGGGTCTGACCGCAGGTAACGGTGATATCGAGCCGAAGGTCTTCAAGGCGCTCTTGAACATGGACGCTTTCGAGCTCGTCAGTGGGGGGACATCGTTGGTGCGGTCGATCCAGCGATCACTCAACGGACGGTATCTGAATCGTCGTGATTTCTACGTCGTTCCCACCGATGGACGGTACACCGGTAACCTGCAGACAGCGCTGATATACGCGGTCCAGTATGAGCTCGGCCTCGCTGATGGTGTGGCGAACGGAAACTTCGGTCCGACGACCAAGGCACAGCTGGGTAGTCAAGCGAACCTGTCCGCGGGCTCGACCGACACGACGAAGTACTTTGTGCACTTGTTCCAGGCTGCCCTCATTGTCAACGGATATCCAGTTTCATATGACGGAGCTTTCGGTTCTGGCACACAGGCCCAGACGTCGGTATTCCAGAACTTCGTGGCACTTCCGGTAACGGGAACCGCGAACGTCCAGACCTGGGGATCGTTACTCGTGAGCTATGGCGACGCGGATCGACCGGGTACCGGTGCAGACTGCGTCTCCACGCTTACGACGTACCGTCTCTCAGATCTTCGCGCGGCGGGTTACACCCACTTCGGCCGATATCTCACGAATACTCCGGATAACATCCTCGACAAGTGCATCAAGGCCGGAGAGCTGTCGGACATCTATACGGCAGGCGGGAGGCTGTTCCCGTTGTTCCAGACCGGAGGTGGGACGATCGCCCACTTCACGGCTGAGCGCGGGAGGGAAGTGGGGCAGGAAGCTGCCAGCGCAGCGTGGGCGTACCGAATCCCCGCGAATACGATCATCTATTTCTCGGTCGATTTCGACGCGACGGATTCCGAGATCATCAACGCGGTTATTCCATACTTCCAGGCCATCCCGGAGGGGCTCAGTCGTATGGGTCGCACCTATCGAATTGGCGTGTACGCACCGCGGCGCGTCTGTCACCTGCTAACAAACGCGGGTCTCGTGGTAAGCTCGTTTGTCTCAGACATGTCCGCGGGATATGGCTCGAACAAGGCGCAGATTCTGCCTGATAACTGGGCGTTCGATCAGATCCAGACGAAGTTCGAGGGCAGCGGCTCGGGTCTCGTCGAAATCGACAAGAACATCGTGTCTGGGCGCTACTCGGGTATTAACACATTCGCGCCGGCGTGGGGTGTCGGGGACGATCCCGAGATCGATTGGCGGGGTAATCCGGATGCATGGGATGCCATGTTCGAGGAAGCGTATCGCGACACCTACGAGCACGAAGGCGCGATCCAGCAGGCGTACAATGCGGCCAACAAGGAGAATGTCAAGGGCAACGTTCTTGCCCTGGATCCGTACATGACCCAGCTTGCGGCAGACTTTAACTGCCGCAAGGCGCTGATCCTGACACCGATGATCCACGAGGGCCTCTGCTGGAACGATGCGGATGCAGCCGCGGACCTCCTCGTCCGGGCGTACTACGTTGCGCTCGAAGGCGGATCCCCCGAGATCCCGGGTTACGAGTTCAACGACTCGTCCACGGGACTGTGCCAGATCTTCTCGCGCACTGCGATCATCGCGTACAACTTCGCGATCACCTGGGGAATGCAGACAGGTCGTAACTACGATTACAACGTCTGGCAGGACCGGTGGGATATGTGGAAGCGGCTGCAGGACCACGAGTTCAACCTCAAGGTGGCTATGTTCGTGATGATGCGTGAGGCGCAGGTGAACCTCGGGATCACGCCGACGGACACCAGGGACATGACGCCCAGCCAAGTGATGCGAATGTGCGTTCTGTACAACGGCACCAACACGAATGCGCAGGTCTACGGCCGCAATCGCATGAGCCAGTACTACACGCTCTGCAAGTGGGAGGAAGTCTTCCGGTAAATCGGAAGACTCAATCCAGGTGACCGCGCCGGGAGACAGCTTTCGCCCGGCGTGGGCACCTGTGAGAATGGCCTAATGACAGTGAGGACGGGAGCAAGTTCGACGATGGGCGACCCTGCCGACACCCGTTTCATCGGATCCGTTCTCACGGGTCTCGGCGCGGTCCTCTCCGCGGGCGTCGCCATCTGGGTGCTCGGGATGTCGGCGGGCTCCCACCGAGAAGGCTTTGGCACGGCGGTGGGGGTCTTCTTCTACGGGGCCTGCGCTCTGTTGATGGTCACCTCGGTGATCATCGCGATGATGGGTGCCCGTCGAGCGCAGGGCCGTGACCGACGTGCGCTTCTCACACTCGCGGTCGCGATGCCGGCAGTCGGCCTCGTGGTGATTGTCACCGCCGCCTCGGTACTTCTTTGACAGGGCCAGTGTTCAGCCGCTCTGACGAGCACGTCTACGATTATTAGAGGTCTCAGCTGCGCTCCGAGAGCTGATGAGGGCTCGTCGACCGCCTCGGCAGTCGGGCTGGGCGCAGGGCCAGCCTCTCACCGGGGTCGATTCCAGACCGCGTTTGTTCAACTGCAGCACGTTGACGTAGGCGGTCACCGATCGCGATGGGGCTGTCACCGAGTGCGACCGCGTAGCGGGCGGTCTGCCTCTCGTCGTTCAGCGCGAGCTCGCCCTGCGCCTAGGAGCTTTTCCCCAAGTCGATGAGGTCGTGACGGAACTCGGCCTAGACCTACCCGCGTCGTATCGCACCGCGCACTGATTCGCTCTCAGGAGCCGAGTACCGCGACGATCGGCCGATGATCGCTGCCAGGGCTCGGAGTATCGATGATTCGCACATCGAGCACCTCCCAGAGTGCGCCGACGAGAACATGATCGATCGGCGAGGATAGTGGCTGAGGTGCGGTCGAGGGCCACGTGCCCGATGCGGCCATGGACGAGGCCTGGGCGGCATCGCTGCAGCCTGGCAGAGCGCCGAGATGGTCGATGGTCGCGTTGAGATCGCCTGCGACGACGACGCCAGCGCCCAAGGTCCGGCACTGCTCCGCGACCCATTTCAGCCCATCCCGCCAGTCGTCCATGTTCGCCGGTAGCGGCGGCATCGGATGCGCAACGACGATCGGCGGAGAAGCCTCGTCGTCGGGGAGCCAGACTCCGCTCGGCAGACCCGGTGTGGAACCACGAGAAGCATCGAGCCGATAGCTTCCGAGCTCCGTCGAGATCAGCACGGAGGTCGGAATCCGCTCTCCCACCGTCGACGACGACATTGTCAGCCCGTGTTCTGCGAGGATCGTGCGTATCTCGCCCGCAGCCACGGCGTCCGTCTCAGGCAGGGCAATCACATCAGGTCGAACCGTCAGGGCGAGATCGGCGATCTTCTGAGTCGACGTCGCACCGCCCTGGGCGTTCCACGACAGGACGATGAGGTCGCCGTCGACGAGCATGGAGGTGCTGTCAGGGGGCGCGAAGGCGTTTCCCCAGCCCCGTGCTCCGAGGACGGCGGCCTGCGCGAGGGCAGCGATCAGGAGGACGCCGGCGACGACGACCGCGATGATCCGGCGAGATCGCCGATTCGCCAGGAGGGCGATTCCTCCCGTGATCACGGCGACGACAGCGAAGCCGATAACGAGGACCGGGCGAAAGGCAATGAGCTGAGCGACGCCGAAGGCTCTGTGCAGCCCGAACGACTGAGGCCAGGTGGCGCCAACGAGCATGACAGAGGCGACAATGAGGGCTGCGATCACGACGACGACTCGTCGGGTGCTCCAGCGCCGCGGGGTCGATGAACCGTTGTGCGTCACCGGTGGGCGCGGTTCTATCGTCACTGCCATGTGCACAGTTTCCTCTGATGAGCTGAAGGGAATTCGGACGGAGTACGACCGGGCCCGATTGGCGAGAAGTGCAACATCGTGCACCGGGAGGGCCTGTTCGACTCTCACGTGCTGGAGTAGCGGGCGAAGATCGCCGAGGGCACGCTGGAGCCCCGCGCACAAGGGCCGCCCTCACTCTGCGGAGCGGGGTGCGTGTCGCGGAGCTGGGACAGCAGGTCACCCTGCTGGAGGCTGATCTCGCGAAGCGGGACGAGACGATCGTGGCGCGGGACGAGGCGCTAGCTAGACTCGCTGGGAAAAGGTGCCGCTTTCCTGGAAGCACTGTCGAGCTAGAACGCACGGTTATTCCCGCTTGGAAGGCGTGACAGACATCCTGGAACGAGCCCGAGCGGAAAGCTCGTTCTACTTGCTATGAGAAGAGCTGGCGAAGCGCGTCGAGGTCGCCGGAGTCGACCACCTTCTGGACCGCGGCAATGGTGTCCTGATTCACAAACATGCCCTTGAGTGTGTCGTTCCAGATCGCCCGCACGGTGTCCACGTCACCGGCGTCAACCGCCGCGCCGGCAGACTCGATTGCCTGTTGGTACGGCATCTGCTGGAAACCAGCAACCACGTCATCTGGGTTGTAGTACGGCACCCAGGGGGTCTCTGGGTTGGGAGTGAGCCAGAGCACCTGGCCGGGGTGGATGTCCCGCCTGTGGTTCATCGAGGCAAGGGTTGGGTACGCGCAAAGCCGTTCAGCGACCACGGCCTCGACGTCGCCGGGCTCAACGGTATAGGTCACGGGGGTGCCGTTCTCATCTACTGTCACCTCGCCCCGCGCGAACTCACGTGCGCCTAGATCCCGGAGAGTCCCCTGCCGCTCCCAATACAGACCCCCCGCGTCGCTGTAGATCCCCGATGCGTCGGAGCAGGTTCCCGGTTCGGTCGATTCCGGCGTCGGCGTAGCCTCACTGACCGGCTCAACAGGCGTTGGAGCGGATGCCTTGGGCGTCTGGGCTGCCGCTGGTGCTGTGGCGCTGCACCCGGCAAGCGCGACAGTCGTTAGAGCGAGCGCAGCGAGAGCTGTGCAGAGCTTGGCTTTGCGTGACATAACGCTCCCAGATTCGGAGACTGCGACCCTGTTTTCGCCGCGGGAGAATCCTAGCCCCTCTGAGCCACGTGATCGCAGATGCACTGCATCGCGTCGCCGGCGACTTGCTCGGCTCGCTCGACGGCGGTCTCGTTCGGCGCATAGAGTGCCGCCAAGACCAAACGGACACTCCGTCGGTCAGCCGGAAGGAAAGTGCACATGGTTCTGGATTTCAGCACGACTGCCACCCAGGCACTCACCGAGCGCTACGGCCACACAGCGCAGCAGGTGTGGGCCGCCCAGCGTACGTTCCCGGGCGGCCCAGTGAGGGTGCTCCTCACCGACGTCTCGGTCGGCCAGGTCACCAACATCGGGTTCGTCGATAGGACGTTCATCTACGCCAGCTACTTCATCGGTATCTACCAGACGCGGACCGGTGAAATCATCGGCCGCATCAGGATCAACAAACACTGGGGCGTGAGCCCCGGATGGCAGACCATCTCTTCGAACGCCCCTGCTGGCGTGTACAGGATGGTCACTCAGCTGGACTATGTACGGGTCGGTCCCGATGGCCAAAACCTCGACATCTCGCTGCCCGCCGAATGTCGGGCTGCCTTCCGGGTGACCGCTGGCTGACCCACACAAGATGCCCCCGTCCGGCTTGCCAGGGGCATGAAGTACGGCCGGGCGCTACACGAACTGCGCGACGCGACTGCGGCCGAGTCAGCCAGCCCCGAACAGCGAAACACCACCAGCAACTCGTGGCCGCGTTCGCCGCAGCCGTCGCTCGCAAGCTCTTCCGCCGAACGAGTGGCTGCGCATCTACCGGGCGCTGATCATGTCGCAGCCCGATCAACGTCGCGCGCAGTACGCCAAGCTGGTGGCGATGGCCGGCAAGCCACAGACGACCTCGCTCCTCCGCCCCAAGGTGCGCACCGAGTCATCTGTCGACACCGCGGGCAACGCCGTCGCGGGCCGACCTCGACACCTGATGTCGGACGCCGATGCCAACTTCCCGATCGGCTCCCTCGGTTCTCGGGAAGTGGAGGTGCTCGATCGCGAGCTGCTGCGGGACGCCTGGTACCGAAACCCGCCCCGCTGCGATGGCGCGCTCTCGATCGCGTACAAGGACTGCAAGACCGACAGGTCCTACGCGTACTCGACCTGACGCAGCAGGCCGTGAGAGCGGCGATCGACAACGCCACCACGGCGGCCGAGCTGTACCGGGGGCCGCTGGCCACCACCGCGGCTGGCCGCGTCCTGCTTGGCCCAGTCCATCAGTTCGAGCGCATCGTCAGGGAGACGGATCGAGACGGGCTTCTTCTGATCAGCGGCGGCCGCGGGGGTCGTCGCCGTCGCGGCGCAGGTAGCGCTCGAAGGCCTTGGCGATCGCGTCGCCCGACGCCTCGGGGGACTCGACCGTGTCGCGGTTCTCCTCGAGGTGGCGGATGTACTCGCTCATCTCCTCGTCGTCCGCGGCGGCGGCGTCGATGGACGCCTCCCACGCGGCGGCCTCCGTCTCGAGCGTGCCGCGGGGCACGTCGGCCCCGCTCAGCTCTGCCAGGCGCTCGAGCAGCGCGAGCGTGGCCTTGGGGGAGGGCGCGTGGCTCGCCACGTAGTGCGGCACGCTCGCCCACAGCGACACGGCGGGGATGCCCACCCGCTCGGCCGCGTCGGCGATCACGCCGATGATGCCGGTCGGGCCCTCGTACGCGCTGCGCTCCAGCTCGAGGGCCGTGCGCAGCGGCTCGTTCTCGCTCGTGACCGTCACGGCGATGGGGCGCGTGTGCGGCACGTCCGACATCATCGAGCCGAGGGTGACCAGGCCCGTGATGTCCTCGCGCAGCGCCACGTCGAGCAGCTCGCTCGTGAAGGCGCGCCAGGCGCGCGCGGGCTCGACGCCCGTGAGCAGCCACAGCTCCACCGGCGACGGGCGCGTCGGGCGGTGCAGCGTCGCTTCCGGCCACTTCAGCGAGCGGCCGCCCTCGCCGTCCGCCTGCATGATCGGGCGCGTGTACTGGTAGTCGAAGTACAGCTCCGGATCGACGGAGAACACCGGCTCGTAGGCGCCGGTGCGTCGCAGCTGCTCGATCGCATTGGTCGCGGCCTCGCCGGCGTCGTTCCATCCGTCGAACGCCGCCACGAGGATCCTGCCGCCAAGCGTGTTCTGCTCGCGTGCCGTCACCGGTCTCCCTTCCGCCGTTCTCTTCACCCTACGACCGGATGCGCGCCCGCGGGCTCTCCGCGCGGGCGGAGCGCGCAGGATGCGCCGGATAGGCTGAGTCGATGACTACGCCTCAGGCCGTGCTGTGGGACATGGACGGCACCCTCGTCGACTCCGAGCCGTACTGGATCGCCGCCGAGACGGAGTTGATCGCCTCGTACGGGGGCACCTGGACCCACGAGGACGCCCTGCAGGTGGTGGGCCTCGGGCTGCTCGACTCGGCCGGCATCATCCGCAGCCGCGGCGTCGACATGGAGCCGCAGGCGATCGTCGATCACCTCACGGCCGAGGTCATCCGCCGCACGCAGACCTCGGGCGTGCCGTTCCGCCCCGGCGCGCGCGAGCTGCTGCTCGGCCTGCGCGACGCGGGCGTCAAGACCGCGCTCGTCACGATGTCGCTGCACCGCATGGCGCGCGCGGTCGTCGATCTCATCGACTTCCCCGCGTTCGACCTCATCGTCGCCGGCGACGACGTGGAGCGCCCCAAGCCGTTCCCCGATCCGTATCTGCAGGCGGCGCGCACCCTGGGCGTCGACATCCGCGACTGCGTCGCCCTCGAGGACTCGCCCAACGGGCTGCGCTCGGCCATCGCCTCCGGCGCCACGGCCCTCGGCGTCGAGAACCTGCTCTCGCTCGAGGGGCTCGGCGCCGCCGAGGTCTGGAAGGGGCTGGACGGGCGCGGCGTCGACGACCTCGCGGCCCTGCACGCCCGCCACCGCGCCTCCGAGGATTCCGCCCGATGATCGACAAGCCCCGCGGCCCGTTCCGCTACGGCGACCGCGTGCAGCTGACGGGACCCAAGGCCCGCATGCACACCATCACCCTGCGCGAGGGCGGCGAGCTGCACACCCACCACGGCGTGCTGAAGCACGCCCAGCTCATCGGACAGCCCGACGGCTCGGTGGTCGAGAACAGCGCGGGCCACGAGTATCTCGCGCTGCGCCCGCTGCTGCGCGACTTCGTCATGTCGATGCCGCGCGGCGCCGCCATCGTCTACCCGAAGGACGCCGCGCAGATCGTCGTGCAGGCCGACGTGTTCCCCGGCGCCGTCGTCGTGGAGGCCGGCGTCGGATCGGGCGCGCTGTCGCTGTCGCTGCTGCGCGCGATCGGTCCCGAGGGGCGGCTGATCTCCTTCGAGCGGCGCGCGGAGTTCGCCGAGGTCGCCACGGCGAACGTCGAGACGTTCTTCGGCGAGCTGCCGCCGCACTGGGAGGTGCGCGAGGGCGACCTGGCCGAGGAGCTGCCGCGCGCGGTCGAGCCGGGCAGCGTCGATCGCGTGGTGCTCGACATGCTCGCGCCGTGGGAGGTGCTGCCGGCCGTGGCCGATGCGCTCACGCCGGGCGGCGTGGTGATCTGCTACGTCGCCACCGCCACGCAGCTCTCGCGCACCGCCGAGTTCCTCCGCGGGCTCGGCGCGTTCACCGAGCCGGATGCGAACGAGACGATGGTGCGCGGCTGGCACGTGGACGGGCTGGCGGTGCGACCCGACCACCGGATGGTCGCCCACACGGGATTCCTCATCTCGGCGCGACGGCTCGCGCCCGGCGCCGTGCCGCCCGAGGTGAAGCGACGCGCCTCCAAGCGCAGCTACTCGGACGAGGACCTCGAGATCTGGACGCCCGGCGGCGTCGGGGATCGCGAGATCACCGACAAGAACCTGCGCAAGCGCATCCGCGAGGCGGAGAAGGCGCGCGACGGCGCCCGCATCGCCGCGGCGGCGCGCGCGGCCGACGACGCCGAGGACTGAACGCGCGCCCGCGTTCCCGCCCGCGACGGATTCGGGCGATCGGGCCGGCGCGCTTAGACTGCGATGCGTGCGTAAGACTCCCGCTGCCCTCATCGTGACCGCCCTGGCGGGCCTGAGCCTGGTGGCCTGCGCCCCGGCCGCCGGCCCGAACGCGGATGCCGACTGCACCCGCCCCGACCAGAACGAGGCGGTCGCGCACGCCATCGAGGTGACGGGCCGCGAGGGCGACATCCCCGAGATCTCGCTGAACCAGCCGTTCGACACCGATCGATCGATCTTCGCCGACGTGACCGAGGGCGACGGCCCCGCGATCGAGGACCTGGACCAGCCGGGCGTCGTCGACATGTCGCTGTTCTCGGCCGAGACCGGCGATCCCATCATCGGCACCTCGTACGAGGCCGACGCCGCGCCCACTCGCGTGGGCACGTGGCTGACGCAGTTCCCCGGCCTCGAGGACGCGCTCACGTGCGCGCCGGCCGGCACGCGCACGGTGGTCGCGCTCAGCGAGGACGACGTCGAGGACGCCACGCGCGCCCAGTACGCCATGCAGGGCTTCCCGGCCCAGGGCGGCGTCATCGCCGTCGTCGACGTACGCGACGTGTACCCGACCGCCGCGTGGGGCAGCCCGGTCTACAACGCCGAGGCGGGTGTGCCATCGGTGGTCCGCACCCCCGAGGGGCGTCCCGGCATCACGGTGCCCGACGCGCCCGCGCCGCAGGAGCTCGTCGTCCAGACGCTGCTGCAGGGCGACGGCGCCGAGATCGGCGCGGGCGACACCGCGATCGTGCAGTACACGGGCGTGACGTGGGACGACAAGAGCGTGTTCGACTCGTCGTGGGACAGCGGCGCGCTGCTGCGCGCGTCGGCCGACGGCATCATCCCCGGCTTCTGGCAGGCGCTCGAGGGGCAGAAGGTCGGCTCGCAGGTGCTCGCCGTCATCCCGCCCGAGCTCGGCTACGGCGAGCAGGGCAGCGGCGCCACGATCCCGCCGAACGCGACGCTCGTGTTCGTCATCGACATCGTCGGAGTCGAGCCGGCTTCCTGATCCGTCGCGAGTCGGCTCCGGTGCGGGGCTCGCGCCGACGCGGCGGCGTGGCGCGCTCCGCCCATAGGATGGGCGGGTGGCCGCCGCGATCCCCCCTGAAGAGCGACAACTCAACCTCGTCGTCGCGCTCATGGCGACGGAGATCGGCCTGACCAAGCAGCAGATCCTCGACAACGTGTCGGGATACCGCCAGCGTCAGGGCGCCGCCTCGTCCGAGGCGCTCGAGAAGATGTTCGAGCGCGACAAGGAGGAGCTGCGACGCGTGGGCGTGCCGGTCGAGACGATCGGCGACGCGAGCGATCCGAACGACCTCCGCGAGGCCCGGTACCGCATCCCCAAGGCCGAGTACGACCTGCCGGAGGACCTCGCGTTCACCCCGGCCGAGCTGGCGGTGCTGAGCCTGGCGGGCAGCGTGTGGAGCGAGGGATCGCTGTCGCAGGACGCCCAGCGCGGGCTGCGCAAGATCCGCGCCCTCGGGATCGACGTGGACGAGCCGATCCTCGGCTTCGCGCCGCGCATGACGGCGCGCGAGGCGGCGTTCGGCCCGCTGCAGGAGGCGATCGACGAGTGCGTCGTCGTCGAGTTCGACTACCTGAAGCCGGGGGAGGAGCACCCGCGCCGGCGCCGGGTGCGTCCGCTCGCGCTCGTGGACTGGGAGGCGCGCTGGCACGTGTACTGCCACGACCTCGGCGCCGGCGGCGACCGCACGTTCCTGCTGAGCCGCATCGTGGGCGACGTCGTCGCGACGCGCGAGCGCTTCGATCCCGCCCCGCGCGAGGGCGCGGGCGAGCGCGCGCAGCGCGGGCTCGAGGAGGTCGCGGCGTGTCAGTCGGCGCTGCTCGAGGTCACGCCGGGCACCGAGGCGGCGCTGCGGCTGGGCCGGCGCTGCGAGCAGCAGGCGCAGGGCATCCGCGTGCCCTATGTCGACCGGCACATCCTGGCCGACGAGCTCGCCTCGTACGGGCCGGAGGTGCGGGTGGTCGAGCCCGCCGATCTGCGCGCGGCCGTGATCGAGCGGCTCCGCGCCGCCCGCGATCTGCACGCCGCGAGCGGGGAGGGGGCGGCATGAGCGGCCGGCGTCCCGCGCTCGTCTCGAGCGACCGCGTGCAGCTGCTGCTCACGCTCGTGCCGTACCTGCTCGAGCGGGGCGAGGTCTCGCTGGCCGAGGCGGCGGCGGAGTTCGGCGTGACGCCCGCGCAGATGCGGGCGATGGTCGAGAAGCTCACCGTCATCGGCCTGCCCGGATCGGACGAGTACTGGCAGATGCCGGGCGAAATGTTCGACATCGACTGGGATCTGCTCGACGAGCGGGATCGGATCGCCATCACGTACGCCCCGGCGCTGGATCGCGCGCCGCGCCTGACCTCGCGCGAGGCCGCCGCGCTGCTCGCCGGGCTCCGGCTCGCCAGCGCGATGCCGGGCGTTGCGGGGTCCGACGTCGTCACGGGGCTGATCGCCAAGCTCGCCGCCGGCGCCTCGGCGGCGCCGGCCGACGTCGTGATCGTGCCGCCGCGGGTCGACGAGGTCAGGGATGTCGTGGCGCGCGCGCTGCGGGACCGCGTGGCGGTGTCGTTCACGTACCGCGCCCCCGACGCGCCCGAGACGACGCGCACGGTCGATCCGGTCAAGGTGCTCATCTCCAACGGCCAGTGGTACCTGCAGGGCTGGTGCCACCTGCGCCGCGCCATGCGCACCTTCCACCTCGAGCGGGTGAGCGCCCCGCGTCTGACCGACATCCCCGCCGAGCACGCGCACGAGCCCGTACCGGAGCTGTTCGAGCCCGGCGCGGACGACGAGGTCGCGGTGATCCGCTTCCGCACCGAGCTGGCCCCGCTCGTGGGGGAGTACCTCGACCGCGCGGAGCGCGAGGACGGGGGCGGCGTCACGACCGCGCGCCTGCGCGTGGCCGACGCGCGCAGCCTGAAGCGGCTGGCGGCGCGGCGCGGCGGGGCCGTCGAGATCCTCGAGCCGGTCGCGGCCAGGCGGGCCGCGGCGGAGTGGGCCGAAGCCGCCCTCGCGCTGTACGGCGAGGACTGACGACGCACGGGTCATTCGAGGACGTCCCCGGAGGCGCGCGAGTTACACTGGCCCTGCGTACACGCATCCCCCGACGTTCGGAGTGAACATGGGCAACATGGGCCCCTGGCAGATCCTGCTGATCCTGGCCGTCATCCTGCTGATCTTCGGTGCCGCGAGGCTCCCCGCGCTCGCGAAGAGCCTCGGCCAGTCGGCCCGCGTCTTCCGGGGAGAGATCAAGCAGATGAAGGACGACGGCACGCCGGCCGAGCCGTCCGCGTCGACCGTGCAGTCCAAGGCCGCCGAGCCGCAGCCCGGCTACACGGTGAACGGCGAGCCGGCGCAGAAGCTGCCCGGCGAAGAGCACAAGCAGTAGCGCGCGGTGGCCACGGCTGACGCAGACGTGACCATCGAGGAGGACGAGCCGCCCCACGAACGGCGGATGACCTTGGCGGGCCACCTGCTCGAGCTGCGGCGGCGGCTGATGATCGCCGCGATCGCGTTGCTCGCGGGCATGATCGCGGCGTTCTTCCTGACGGATCTCGTCATCCAGGGGCTGCTGTACCCGATCTCCGTCGTGAGCGAGAAGCTCGGCGACGACTTCACGCGCCTGGCCTACACGGGCATCACGAGCGCGTTCGACATGCGGCTGCGAATCTCGTTCGCGATCGGCCTCATCATCTCCGCGCCGGTGTGGCTGTGGCAGATCTGGGCGTTCATCATGCCCGGGCTCAAGAAGAAGGAGATCTGGTACACCGTCGGCTTCCTCGGCGCCGCCATCCCGCTCTTCTTCGGGGGCTGCTTCGTCGCGATCATGCTGCTGCCGAACATCATCCTCGTGATGAGCGAGTTCGTGCCGAACGAGGCCTTCGCGTCACAGTTCTACGAGTCGTCCGCCTACTACGACTTCGTCTTCAAGCTCATCACGATCGTCGGCGTCTCCTTCGTGCTGCCGGTGTTCCTCGTGGCGCTGAACCTCGCGGGCGTCGTGAGCGGCAAGACCATCGTGAAGGGCTGGCGCATCGCGCTCATCATCGCCCTCATCTTCGGGATGATGGCGTCGCCGCCCGCCGACATCGTCACGATGCTCGTGCTCGCCGCGATCCTGTTCGTGCTCTACCTGGCCGCCGGCATCATCTCGCTGCTGTTCGACCGCCGCAGGCGGAAGCAGAACCCCGACCTGTACGTCGAGGTCTAGCCGCATGAGGCATCCCGTCACGGCCGCGTTCGCGGCGAAGCAGCGCTTCGAGCTGGATCCCTTCCAGGTCGCCGGCTGCGAGGCGCTCGAGGAGGGGCGCAGCGTGCTCGTGGCGGCACCCACGGGCGCGGGCAAGACGATCGTGGGCGAGTTCGCCGTGCACCTGGCGATGCAGACCCCGGGCGACAAGGCGTTCTACACGACGCCGATCAAGGCGCTGTCCAACCAGAAGTTCCGCGAGTTGCAGGACGTGTACGGCGAGGAGAACGTCGGCCTGCTCACCGGCGACGTCAACATCAACGGCGACGCGCGCGTCGTCGTGATGACGACCGAGGTGCTGCGCAACATGATCTACGCCGGCTCGTCGTCGCTCACGGGCCTGCGGTACGTCGTGATGGACGAGGTGCACTACCTCGCCGACCGGTTCCGCGGCGCCGTGTGGGAGGAGGTCATCATCCACCTCCCCGAGAGCGTGCGGCTCGTGTCGCTGTCGGCCACGGTCTCGAACGCCGAGGAGTTCGGCGACTGGCTCGGCACGGTGCGCGGCGACACCGAGATCATCGTGTCGGAGACCCGCCCCGTGCCCCTCGAGCAGCACGTGCTCGTGCGCGGCGACCTGCTGCCGCTGTTCGACGAGCGCGCCGATGCCGCCGCAGGCCGGGTGAACCGCCAGCTGCTGCGGATCGGCGGGGGCGGATCGGGCGCGTACGATCGCACGTTCGGCGGGCGCCGGCGCGCCGGCCGCCGCGGCGGGCGTGGCGGGGCGGGACCGGGACCGCGGATGCCGCGGATCGACCGGCCCGACGTCATCCGGCTGCTGGAGCGGTCCAACCTGCTGCCCGCGATCTTCTTCATCTTCAGCCGCGCCGGATGCGACGGGGCCGTGCAGCAGGTGCGCCGCAGCGGCCTGCGCCTGACGACCGCGGACGAGCGGGCCGAGATCCGCCGGATCGTGGACGAGCGCACGGGCACGCTCGCCGAGGAGGACCTCGGCGTGCTGGGCTGGTGGGAGTGGCGCGACAGCCTCGAGCGCGGCGTCGCGGCGCACCACGCCGGACTGCTGCCGGCGTTCAAGGAGGTCGTGGAGGAGCTGTTCCAGCGCAAGCTGCTGAAGGCCGTCTTCGCCACCGAGACGCTCGCGCTCGGCATCAACATGCCCGCCCGCACGGTGGTGCTCGAGAAGCTCGAGAAGTTCAACGGCGAATCCCGCGTGCCCATCACGCCGGGGGAGTACACGCAGCTGACGGGTCGGGCCGGACGCCGCGGCATCGACGTCGAGGGCCACGCGGTCGTGCAGTGGACGGACCAGCTCGATCCGGAGGCCGTCGCGTCCCTCGCCTCGCGCCGCACGTACCCGCTCAACTCGTCGTTCCGGCCCACGTACAACATGGCCGTGAACCTCATCGACCAGTTCGGGCGGCGCCGGGCCCGCGCGATCCTCGAGTCGTCGTTCGCGCAGTTCCAGGCCGACCGCTCGGTCGTCGGCCTCGCGCGGCAGGTGAAGGACGCGGAGGGCTCGCTCGAGGGCTACGCGAAGGCGATGGCGTGCGACCGCGGCGACTTCCTCGAGTACTCGGGCATGCGCCGCGAGCTGGGCGACCTCGAGAAGGCGCAGCGGCGCGACACGGGCGCCTCGCGCGCCCAGCGCGAGCAGCGCACGCACCAGATCACCGCGCTGCGCAAGCGGATGACGCGGCACGCGTGCCACAAGTGCCCCGACCGCGAGCAGCACGCGCGCTGGGGGGAGCGGTACCAGAAGCTCAAGCGCGAGACGGATCGCATCCGCAAGCAGATCGCCTCGCGCACCGGCACGGTCGCGCGGCGGTTCGACCGGATCATCGACGTGCTCGTCGAGCTGGACTACGTCGTGCTCGACGGGAACGAGGCGACGCTCACCGAGGCCGGTGCGCGCATGAAGCGCATCTACGGCGACCGCGACCTGCTCGTGGCCGAATCGCTGCGCGCCGGCATCTGGGAGGGGCTCGACGCCCCGGCGCTCGCGTCGTTGGCCTGCTGTCTCGTCTACGAGCCGCGCGGGCGCGAGGAGCTGGGCGGGCATCCGCTGCCGCGCGGTCCCTTCCGCGAGGCGCTCAGCCGCACGCAGGAGCTGTGGGCGCGGCTCGACGACCTGGAGCAGGATCACCGGCTGCCCGGCACGCAGGAGGTCGCGACGGGCCTGGCGCAGGCGATGCACATGTGGGCGCGCGGCCAGATGCTCGACCGCGTGCTCGGCGAGGCCGACATGGCGGCCGGCGACTTCGTGCACTGGGCGAAGCAGACGATCGACCTGCTCGACCAGCTCTCCGGCACCGCCTCGGGCGACCTCGCGCGCACGGCCCGGCGCGCCCTGGATCAGGTGCGCCGCGGCATCGTCGCCTACTCCGCCGTGTAGCTCGGGGCCCTCGCGTCACCCGCATCCGGCCGGGCACCAGCCGGGGCGGAGTAGGCTTCTCCTCATGCCCGAACGCCGCCCGCCGCTGCCGCTGTGGGCGGCCGTCCCCGTCGCGGCGGCCGGCGGGCTCGCGCTCGATGCGAGCTTCCCGAGCGCCGGCATCTGGCCGCTCGCCTTCGTCGCCGTGGGCATCTCGCTCGTCACGCTCATCGGCCGCCGCGCCGGCGCGGCGTTCCTCGTCGGCCTCGCCTTCGCCACCGCGTTCTACTACCCGCACGTCGACTGGGCGGCCGGATT
The DNA here is from genome assembly GCF_054782875.1 of Microbacterium petrolearium. NCBI lineage: Bacteria > Bacillati > Actinomycetota > Actinomycetes > Micrococcales > Microbacteriaceae > Microbacterium > Microbacterium petrolearium. Next base: position 10,065 of record NZ_BAAGRQ010000012.1, on the reverse strand, counting down.
CCTCGGCGACAACGAGCTCGCGTGGGTGCCGTGGGTCGCGCTGGCCGGCGTCGAGAGCGTCTTCATGGCGCTCGGTGCGATCCTGCTCGCGCTCGCGTACCGCTGGACCGACGCCTGGGGTGGCTGGGCGCGGCTGATCGGCGTACCCGCCCTCGTGGCCGGCCTGTGGACCGCGCGCGAGGTCGTGATGGGCTCGTGGCCGTACGGCGGCTTCGCGTGGGGCCGGATCGGCATGAGCATGTCGAGCGCGCCGCTCGCGCAGGTCGCGTCGTGGATCGGCGTGACGGGCCTGACCTTCCTCGTCGTGCTCTTCGCGGCGATGCTCATCGAGGTCGTGCGTGCGTCTGCGCGGGCGAGGAGCGGCGCGCAGGATCGCGCGACCCGCGCCCGCATCGCCGGAACCGCCGCCCCGGCGGGGGTCGTGCTCGCGATCCTGGCGCTCGTGCCGCAGTTCCCCACGAGCCCCGCCGGCACGATCCGCGTCGGCGCCGTGCAGGGCAACGGCCCCGCGGCGTACGTGGACGAGCGCGACTACCTCGACGTGCTGCGCGCGCAGCTCGCGGCCACACGCGAGCTCGAGGGCGAGGACCTCGACGTCATCCTCTGGCCGGAGGGTGGCGTCGACGCCGATCCCCGCGCGGAGCGGTCGGTCGCGCGCATCCTCGAGGACGTCGCCGACGACCACGGCGCGCCGCTGCTCATGAACGCGGCCAGCGCCGAGGGCGACGACGTGTACAACATGTCGATGCTGTGGACGGCCGACGGCCTCTATCAGACGCACTCCAAGCGCAACCCCGTGCCGTTCGGGGAATATGTGCCCGACCGTGCGTTCTACGAGGCGATCGTCCCGTCCCTCATCGGCATGATCGGGCGCGAGTACACCCCCGGCACGGATTCGCCCGTGTTCGACCTCGCCGGGACGGCGGCCGGCCTGGCCATCTGCTTCGACGTGATCGACGACTCCTTCATCCGCGAGGGGATCCGCGACGGGGCCCAGGTTTTCCTGTTCCAGACGAACAACGCCGACTTCCGCGGCACCGACGAGAACCTGCAGCAGCTCGCCTTTGCGCGCATGCGCGCGATCGAGACGGGGCGCAGCGTCGTGAACCTCTCGACCGTCGGCACGAGCCAGCTCATCGCGCCCGACGGCGCCACGCTCGCGCAGGTGGGCGTCGACGTGGCCGGCGTCATCGTCGCCGACGTCGAGCTGCGCGACGGGCTGACGGCGGGCGTGGTGCTGGGCCCGTGGGTCACGGGCCTGATCACCGCCGGGTCGTTCCTCGCACTGCTCGTGCTCGGCGTCCTGCGCCGGCGGCGGCGCACCGGCGCGGGTGCCGGGGACGAGACCCCGTGACGCCCGGGGCGCGGGCGGCTACGCTGGCCCCATGTCGATGAGCGTGGTGCGGCCCCGTGGCGATCGAGTGCTCGCGGGCGTGTGCGGGCTGATCGCGCGCCGGTTCGGTCTGTCGTCGACGCTCGTGCGCGTGCTCGCCGTGATCGGGGTGCTCTTCTTCGGATGGACGATCCCGGTCTACATCGCGCTGTGGGTCGTCGTCCCGAGCGACTGACGCCGAGCGAGAGGAGCCGAGATGGCCGATCAGGATCAGGACGCGCAGTTCTGGTACAACTCCAAGACGGGCGAGGTGGAGCAGGGGCTCGTGTCGCCGGCCCCCGACCGCATCGGCCCGTTCGCCACGGCCGAGGAGGCCGCCAGGGCCTACGAGATCCTCGCCGCGCGCTCGCGCAAGTGGGCCGAGGAGGAGGCCCGCGAGGACGACTGGGGCGCGGGGTCCGCCGCACCGTGAATCCGCCCGCCGACCACTAGGCTGGGATCTCCGGCGTCATCCCTTCGGAGAGGATTCGATGGACAAGCAGATGGACTTCGTCCTGCGCACGATCGAGGAGCGCGGCGTCAAGTTCGTGCGACTGTGGTTCACCGATGTGATCGGCACGCTCAAGTCGCTCGCGATCGCGCCCGCCGAGGTGGAGGGCGCCTTCACCGAGGGCATCGGGTTCGACGGCTCGGTGATCGAGGGCCTCACGCGCTCGCACGAGTCCGACCTGCTGGCCCACCCCGACGCCTCGACGTTCCAGATCCTGCCGTGGCGCGGCACCGTCGATCCGACGGCCGCCATGTTCTGCGACCTCACGATGCCCGACGGCCAGCCCGCCGTCGCCGATCCGCGCAACGTGCTCAAGCGCACGCTCGCGAAGGCCGCCGAGGCCGGGTTCAGCTTCTACACGCACCCGGAGATCGAGTTCTACCTGCTGAAGTCGCGCACGTTCGGCACCGACGGGCCGGAGCCCGTGGACCACGCCGGGTACTTCGACAACGTGCCGGGCGGCACGGCCCACGACTTCCGCCGCAGCTCGGTGCGCATGCTCGAGGACCTCGGCATCTCGGTGGAGTACAGCCACCACGAGGGCGGGCCCGGTCAGAACGAGATCGACCTGCGCTACGCCGACGCGCTCGCGATGGCCGACAACATCATGACCTTCCGCACGGTCGTGAAGGAGGTCGCGATCGAGCAGGGCGTGCACGCCACGTTCATGCCGAAGCCGTTCGCCGCGCATCCCGGATCGGGCATGCACACGCACATGTCGCTCTTCGAGGGCGATGTGAACGCCTTCTACGAGGAGGGCGCCGAGTACCAGCTGTCGAAGGTGGGCCGGCACTTCGTCGCGGGGCTGCTGGCGCACGCCCGCGAGATCTCGGCGGTCACCAACCAGTTCGTGAACTCGTACAAGCGCCTGTGGGGCGGCGACGAGGCGCCCAGCTACGTCACGTGGGGTCACAACAACCGCTCGGCGCTCGTGCGCGTGCCGCGCTACAAGCCGGGCAAGAGCAGTTCGGCGCGCGTGGAGCACCGCGGCATCGACTCGGCCGCGAACCCCTACCTGTCGTACGCGCTCATGCTCGCCGCCGGCCTGAAGGGCATCGAGGACGAGTACGAGCTGCCCGCCGAGGCGGAGGAGAACGTCTGGGCCCTCAGCGACGCCGAGCGCCGCGCGCTGGGCTACCGCGCGCTGCCGCAGACGCTCGACGAGGCCGTCGCCGCCATGGAGGACAGCGAACTCGTCGCCGAGACGCTCGGCGAGCAGGTCTTCAGCTACGTGCTCGCGAACAAGCGGCGCGAGTTCGAGCAGTACCGCTCGCAGATCACGCCCTTCGAGCTGCGTCACCACCTCGACATCGTCTGATCGGCACGATGCCGAGGAACGCCGGGTCGCGCGCATGAGTTCGGGCAGCCGGGCCGCCGCGCGCACCGGGCTCGTGCGCCTCGGGTTCGCGCGCGTCGACGAGGCCGAGGACCGCATCGCCGAGCTCGCCGAGGCCACCGGCCTGGAGCGCGCCGTGCTGCTCGACGGCGCGGGCGAGGCGGCCGACCCGGACGAGGCATTGGCGTGCCTCGTGCTCATCGCGCGGCGCCACGCCGAGGCGGTGGCCGGCGCGCTGCGCCCCGAGCGCGCGCGGCGCACGGCGTGGCGGCTGCTGGGCGCGTCGCGGGGCTTCGGCGAGTTCTACCTGCGGCGGCCCGAGCACCTCGCCGAGCTGGCGACGGCGGGGGAGCGGCTGCCGACGGCCGACGAGATGGGGCGCGCGCTGCGGGACGCCGTCGGCTCGGCGGAGGGGTTCGCCGAGACGTGCGACGAATCGGCGTGGGTCGCGCTGCGGGTGGCGTATCACGCCCAGCTGGCGCGGATCGCGGCCTTCGATCTGCTTGCGCCCGCGCCCGTCGAGGTGCTCCCGGCCGTGTCCGCCGCGCTCGCGGACCTCGCCGGCGCGGCGCTCGAGGCCTCGCTCGCCGTCGCCCGCACGCGCGTGGCCACCGGCACGGGCGGGGCGGGCCTGTTCCCGCGCGAGGAGGTGGCCGACACGTGCCTGGCCGTGATCGGCATGGGCAAGGCCGGCGCGCGCGAGCTGAACTACGTCAGCGACGTCGACGTGATCTTCGTCGCCGGCCCGCGCGAGGGATCCGGCCTGGACGAGAGCCGCGCGGTCGACATCGCCACGCGCCTGGCCGTGCAGACGATGCGGGGCATCTCGGGCTTCGAGGCCGAGCCGCCGCTGTGGGAGGTCGACGCGAACCTGCGACCCGAGGGCAAGCAGGGCGCGCTCGTGCGCACGCTCGAGTCGCACGTGGCGTACTACGAGCGATGGGCGCAGAGCTGGGAGTTCCAGGCGCTGCTGAAGGCGCGCCCGCTCGCGGGCGACGCCGCGCTCGGCGAGGCGTACGTCGCGGCGCTGCGGCCGGCGGTGTGGCAGAGCGCGGCGCGCGAGAACTTCGTCGACGGCGTGCAGCGCATGCGCGAGCGCGTGACGGAGCACATCCCGCCCGACGACGTGCCGTACCAGCTCAAGCTCGGCCCCGGCGGGCTGCGCGACATCGAGTTCGCCGTGCAGCTGCTGCAGCTCGTGCACGGCCGCACCGACGAGGCGGTGCGCCAGCGCGGCACGCTCGAGGCGCTCGAGGCGCTGGCCGACGGTGGGTACATCGGCCGCGCCGACGCCGCGGCGTTCGACGACCACTACCGCCGGCTGCGGCTCATGGAGCACCGGCTGCAGCTGCAGGGCCTCAGCCGCACGCACCTCATGCCGCGCGACGACGACGGCGTGCGCGTGCTCGCGCGCGCCACGGGCCTCGCGGCCACCGGCTCCGGTCTGCGCGAGGCGTGGGAGCGCATCAAGCGCGAGGTGCGCGACATCCACCTGCGCATCTTCTACCGCCCGCTGCTGTCGGCCGTCGCCGCGCTGCCGAGCGACGAGGGCCAGCTCACCCCGCAGCAGGCGCACGACCGCCTCGCCGCGATCGGCTTCCACGATCCGGGCGGCGCCCTGCGGCACATCGAGGCGCTCACGAGCGGCATCAGCCGCAAGGCCACCATCACGCGGCATCTCATGCCCGTCATGCTGCGCCGCTTCGCCGAGGGGGTCGATCCCGACTACGGCCTCATCGCCTTCCGCCGGATCAGCGAGCGGCTGGGGGCCTCGCCGTGGTTCCTGCGCATGCTGCGCGACTCGGCGGGAGCCGCCGACGCGCTGGCCAAGCTGCTGTCGGGGTCGAAGTACGTCGGAGAGCTCATGGAGTGGATCCCGGAGTCGGTCGCGTGGCTGGACGGCGGCGCGCAGCTGCGGCCGCGCGCCGGTTCCCAGCTCGCCGAGGAGGCGCGCGCAATCCAGTCCCGGCACGCCACGATGCAGGACGCGATGCGGGCGGTGCGCGCGCTGCGTCGTCGCGAGCTGCTGCGCGCGGCGATGGCGTCGATCCTGGGCGCGGTGACGATCAGCGAGCTCTCGGCGGCGCTGACGACGATCACGGAGGTCACGATCCAGGCGGCACTGCGGGCCGTGCGCCGCGAGGTCGTGCCGCCCGAGGACGACGCGCTCGACATCGCGGTGATCGGCATGGGGCGCTTCGGCGGCGCCGAGATCGGCTTCGGATCGGACGCCGACGTGCTGTACGTGTACCGGCCGCAGGGTGTGGATCCGCAGCGCGCGCAGCGCTACGCCGAGCGCATCGTCGCCGAGCTGCGCCAGCAGTCCGAGGATCACCGCGTGCCGCTCGAGCTCGACGCCGGCCTGCGACCCGAGGGGCGCAACGGGCCCATCGTCCGCTCCCTCGACGCGTACCGGGAGTACTACCGCCGGTGGTCGCTCTCGTGGGAGGCGCAGGCGCTGCTGCGGGCGCGGGGGATCGCGGGATCGGCGAGCCTGATCGAGGCCTTCCTCGAGATGGCGGACGAGGTGCGATACCCGGGGGAGCTGGATCCGCAGGAGGTGCGGGAGATCCGGCGCATCAAGGCGCGCGTCGAGAACGAGCGACTGCCGCAGGGCGCCGATCCGCGCCGTCACCTCAAGCTCGGCCCCGGCGGGCTCAGCGACGTGGAATGGCTCGTGCAGGTGCTGCAGCTGCAGCACGCGCACGAGGTGCCGGGGCTGCGCACGACCTCGACGCTCGGCGCCCTCGCGGCGGCCGTGGACGCGGAGCTCGTGCCGGCCGAGCCCGCGCGACGCCTCGAGGAGGCGTGGCGGCTCGCGTCGCGGCTGCGCTCGGCCAACACGCTGCTCACGGGCCGCACGAGCGACGTCCTGCCGAGCGACCGGCGCGACCTCGACGGCATCGCCCGCATCCTGGAGTACCCGGCCGGCTCGGCCACGGCGCTGGAGGAGGACTGGCTGCGCACGTCGCGCCGCGCCCGCCGCGCCTTCGAGAACCTCTTCTACGGCTGATCGCGCGGAACACGACGCCGGCCCGCCGCGCCTCGGCGCACAGATCTCGCCGTTCCCCACACGATCCTGGCGCAATCGTGTGGGGGAAGGCCCGTCGCGTGCGAGAAGGCCCGGCCCCGCGGACGGCGGGACCGGGCCTTCTCGGCGTGGAACGGCGTCAGACGCCGTAGTACAGCTCGAACTCGAACGGGTGCGGACGCTGCTGCATCGGCAGGATCTCGTTCTCGTACTTGTACTCGATCCACGTGTCGATCAGCTCGTCGGTGAAGACGCCGCCGGCCGTGAGGAACTCGCGGTCCTTGTCGAGGGCCTCGAGCGAGTCGAGCAGCGAGTTCGGCACCTGCGGGATGCCCTTGGCCTCCTCGGCCGGCAGCTCGTAGAGGTCCTTGTCGATCGGCTCGTGCGGCTCGATGCGGTTCTTGATGCCGTCGATGCCGGCCATCAGCTGCGCCGCGAACGCGAGGTAGGGGTTGCCCGACGAGTCCGGCGCGCGGAACTCGATGCGCTTGGCCTTGGGGTTCGAGCCCGTGATCGGGATGCGGATCGCCGCCGAGCGGTTGCCCGCCGAGTAGACGAGGTTGACCGGCGCCTCGAAGCCCTTGACCAGGCGGTGGTAGCTGTTCAGCGTGGGGTTCGTGAACGCGAGCACCGCGTGGGCGTGCTTGAGCAGACCGCCGATGTACCAGCGCGCGACGTCCGAGAGCTGGGCGTAGCCCTTCTCGTCGTAGAACAGCGGCTTGCCGTCGGCCCACAGCGACTGGTGGGTGTGCATGCCCGATCCGTTGTCGCCGAAGAGCGGCTTCGGCATGAAGGTGGCGGTCTTGCCCCACTCCTCGGCCGTGTTCTTGACGATGTACTTGAACTTCAGGATGTCGTCCGCGGCGTGGACCATCGTGTCGAACTTGTAGTTGATCTCCGCCTGGCCGGCCGTGCCCACCTCGTGGTGCGAGCGCTCGACCTCGAGCCCGACCTCGATGAGCTTCAGCACGATGTCGTCGCGGATGTCGGCCTGCTTGTCGACGGGCGAGACGGGGAAGTAGCCGCCCTTGTGGGGCGTCTTGTTGCCGAGGTTGCCGCCCTCCTCCTCGCGGCCCGAGTTCCATGCCGCCTCCTCGGAGTCGACCGAGTAGAAGCTCTTGCCCGAGGTGACCTCGTAGCGCACGTCGTCGAAGATGAAGAACTCGGCCTCGGGGGCGAAGAACGCGGTGTCGGCGATGCCGGTGGCGGCGAGGTACTTCTCCGCCTTCTTGGCGACCTGGCGCGGGTCCTTCGAGTAGATCTCGCCGTTGCGCGGGTTGTAGATGTCGAACACCATCACGAGCGTCTTGGCCTCGCGGAACGGGTCGACGTAGCCGGTGGTGACGTCGGGGATGAGCTGCATGTCCGACTCGTTGATGTTCGCGAAGCCGCGGATCGAGGAGCCGTCGAAGAGCTGTCCGACCGTGAAGAACTCTTCGTCGACGGTCGAAGCCGGGATGTTGAAGTGCTGCTGGACACCGGGGAGGTCCGTGAAACGGATGTCGAGGAACTTGACGTCCTCGTCCTTGATGAACTTGAGCACCTCGGAGGAATCTTTGAACATTGAGGCTCCAGGTTGGGGATCTTCGGGTCGGACACCCTCCACGGGTGACCCCCCGACCGTATCCGCGCGGCATTGCTCGAGGGTGTCCCGAATGTTTCCGGGGTGTTACGCGGCGGCGGCCGGCCGGCCGGGTCCGGCGGTCGCTCAGATGGCCCGCCGTAGGCTGGAGGGGTGACCGACGCGCATGCCGACACCGACTATCCGGGCCGGGATCTGGGACTGCCGCGCACGGGACCGGGGAGCCTCGGATCGCTCGGCAGGCGGATCGGCGGGCTCGCGATCGACTGGGCGGCCGCCTACGTGATCGCCGCGACGTTCTTCGCCTCGGAGGCGCTGGCGATCCACCTCACGTTCATGGCGATCCACATCGTCTTCATCCCGACGATCGGCGGCAGCCCCGGCCACCGCATCTTCGGCCTGCGGGTGCAGCGGGCCACCGGCGGGTGGGCGGGGCTGTGGCGCCCGCTCGTGCGCACGGTGCTGCTGGGCCTGGTCATCCCCGCCGTCATCTGGCAGGACGGTCGTGGCCTGCACGACGGCGTGGCGGGAACGGCGCTCGTCCGCGCCTGACCCGGATCGCGCCGCGCGGCACGACGAAAGGGCCGCCCGAACCGCGATCGGCGGTGGGGCGGCCCTTCGGCGTGCGGCGAGGCTCAGCGCGGGCGCGGGGCGCGGGCGCGCATCGGGTCGATGCCCTTGGGGATCGGAAGCGACGACATCGTGCCGCCGAGCGACTCGAGGCGCTGCACGACGGCGCCCATCGTGGCGCGGTCGATGGCCTTGGGGAGCGCCTTGACGGTCTTGGCGAGATCCTTGATCGGGATCTCGCCCTCGCCGTGGCCCACGTAGAACTCGTGCACGGGCACGCCGTGCGCGGCACGGGTGGCCTTCATCCGCTCGTCGCGGAACAGCTTCTTGAGGCGGCCGCGCGAACCCTCTCCGACGAGCACGATGCCGCCGCGACCCACGGCGCGGTACACGGCCTCCTGCGTCTTGGGGTTCACGCCCACCGGCATCTCGTCGGCGCGCCAGCGCCGGCCGAGCATGGTCGAGAGCACGTGGCCCGCGGCGCCGGGCATGCCGTCGATGCGGCGGTACATGACGACGGTCGACAGCCGCGTCATGAGGATCATCGACGCGAGCACGCCCAGCATGAGGCCGAAGATCGGCCACAGGATGAAGCCCCACACGTTCGGCTGCAGGAGGAACGCGAGCAGCACGCCCAGGCCGATGCCCGCGAGGACGATGCCCGCCAGCGCCCAGGGCAGCCACGCGAACACCTCGCGCGTGAACGTGAAGAGCTGCCTGAGCTGAGAGAAGAATCCCGGGCGCTTCTCCGCCTCGGTACCGCGTGCTGCCATACCCTCCAGCCTACCGAGTGCCCGCGCCGTCCACGTGCCGCGCGGCTCGCTCACAGCGTGCCGGAAGGACCGATCGGTCCACGGATGCCGCCGCCGCGCCCCGAACCGGCGGCCTGCGCCGCACGCTGGAGGCATGACGTGGGAGCGGACCATCGACGGCGGCGAGGAGCGCGGCGAGCTCGTCGGCGGCGCCTACCGCCCGATCCGGCGCCTCGCGCCCGGTGAGGCGCCCATTCCCGGCGAGCTCGCGGCCGTGGGGGACGACACCGTCGTGCTCGTCGATGTCGGGGAGCTCGCCGGGTGGGCGGGGTGGGCGCATGGCCGCTCGCAGCATGTGTGCGGCGTGACCGATGTCGTTCGGCGCACGCGCGGCCACGATGCCGTGCTGTCGCGGTGCGTGCTCCGGCTCGACGCCGCCCTGCGCGCGGCCCCGCCGCTGTCGGGCGGCGAGGCCGTGACCCTCGCCGTCAGCGTGCTGCGCGGCGCGGGGGAGGTGCGGCGCGCCCGCGGCGGCGAAGGGGCGCGCGGCGCGTGGTGGCTCACAGCCGAGGGACGGCCGGCTTTCGTTCCGGCGCTGCGCGACGCGGCGGACGGCGAGGACTGCGGCGCCGCGGCGGCGCGGATCGTGGAGGAGGCGGCCGCGGGCGTCCAGGACCGCATCGTGCGCAGGCTGCTGGACGAGGCGTGCGGGTGGCTCGACGATCCCGACGCGGCGGGGGATGCCGCTGAGGCGCTCGAGGAGCGGCTGTTCGAGGCCTGCGCGCCGCGGCCGCTCGGGCGCCTGCTCGAGCCGCCGGGCGGCGATGAGGGCGAGCAGCTCGCCGTCGCGCAGGGCCGCGCCACCGACCGCCGCGCGCGGCGCGAGCGGCGCGCGGCGGGCGGAGCGCGGC
>NZ_BAAGRQ010000011.1:0-91538 GCF_054782875.1 Microbacterium petrolearium | reverse complement strand
AACCAGGCCCGGTGACAACACCCCCCGGATCATCAAAGACAGGGGGCAGCAATCATGCCGGGCCCGGCAGGCCGTCACCGCCTAGCATCCTCCGCCAGACGGTCACGAAGAAAGTAACGGGTCGACCGCCTCACACAGCTCCTCGGCCGGGGCGGAAGGGGGAGACCGTGGGGTCGTCCGGGATCCAGAAGCGCCAGGGGTAGGCAGACGTGCCGGCGATGCCGGCAACGCCCACGCGCGGCCCGGTGGCGTACTCCGCCAGCGGCGTGACGGGCAGCTCGAGGCGGGCCACCGCCCCTCCGAGCTCGCCACCGGCGACCGCGTCGATGCCATCGTGCAGGGGGTGGCGCAGGCCGACGGCGTCGCCGAGACGGCCGGGGCCGCGGGCGAGGTCGCGATCGGTCCTGGCCACGCCTCGCACGTGCCGGCGGCGGCGGGCGATGTCGGCGCCGCGCACGATCTCACCGGCGCGCAGCAGGCAGCCGTCGCCGCGGCCGGCGGGCCCGCACACGACGTTGACGCACGAGTGGATGCCGTGGCTGAGGTACACGTAGAGATGCCCGGGCTCGCCCCACATCGTCGCGTTGCGCGCCGTGCGCCCCATGCGCGCGTGCGATCCGGGATCCGGCACGTCACCCGATCCGGCGCCGTGGTACGCCTCCACCTCGGTGATGCGCACCGCCACCGTCTCGGGGCCCGACCCCGCGTCGACCACCGTGGTGAGCACGGCGCCGAGCAGACGGGGCGCCACCTCCACCGCGAGCGGCAGCAGGTCGTCGCGGGTGGCAGGCCGCAGCCCGCTCACCAGGGCCCCACCTGGCACCACGAGATGTCGAAGCCGCGCAGCGCGCCCACCTGCTCGCCGGAGTCGACCTCGACGATCCGCGTCTCGAGCGTGCGGGGCATCGGCTGGGCGGCCATATCGTACGGGTTGTCGATGAGGTCGGGGGCGACGAGCACGGCGACGTACTGGCCGCTCGGCGAGACGCACACCTGCTGCACGACGTCGGGCGCCGCCACGTGCAGCAGCTCGCGCGCCTGCCCCTCGGCGGTCACGTGCGCGATCGAGGCCGCGGCCGGCAGGCCGTCGTCACCGAGCACGGCGTAGCGGCGCACCGAGTCGCCGTCGGGGAGGGGCGCGATGAAGCCGAGCGTGCCCGGCTCGGGATCGGCCTCGGTGATCGGCGTCTCCTCGCCCGTGGCCAGGTCGAGGGTGACGAGCCCGGCGTCGATCCGCTCCACCACCGCCGTGTAGGTGCCGCGCGTGACGGCGTCGATCGTCACGGCCGTGCCGAGGAAGGCCGGATCGGCGCCGTCCGGCTCGACGAGGATGAGCTCGCCGTCGAAGTCGATCATGAGCAGCGCCGACGAGTCGGGCACGAACCGCCAGCGGTCCACGCTCGGAGCCTCGTCGCCCACCTCGACGGGCACGGCATCCGCCCCCGGATCGCGCAGCGACGACAAGTGCAGCACCGACTGCATGCCGGTGGCGGCGTCGAGGTCGGTGTAGGTGTATCCGATGGTGCCGCCCCGCTCGGACACCTGCAGGCTCGCGATGATCCCATCGCCCGGCAGCGCGACGTCGCGCGGGTCCCCGCCGTCCCGATCCGTCACGATCAGCCGCGCGCGACCGCCCTCCCGCACCGACACGACGATGGCGTCGCTCGTGGCACGGAAGTCGTCGATCTCGGGGTGGCTCACCACCGCCACGCGCTCGCCGTCCAGGCCGGCGCGGTAGATGGTGTCGTCCCCGTCCTCGCTGCGCTCCAGGATGAGCACCTCGGCGGGCGGCGTGCGGAAGGTGGTCTCGAGCGTGGCCGCGGGCCCGCCGCCGACCCCGCGCACCCCCTCGACGGAGACGCGGTACTCGGTGTCGGCGTCGAGCGGCGCCGTGAAGCGCACGCCCACGGCACGGCCGGCCGCCTCGACGGTGTGCGCCGCCTCCGGTTCCACGACCACCTGGGCGGGATCGATCGGGGCGAGCGCCTGATTGGCGGTGAGGATCGCCCGGGCGCCGGCCACCTCGATGGCGGCGGCCGGATCGACCTGCGCGTCGCTCACGCGCGGCCCCTGCGACAGGCTCACGGCGGCGCCCGCGCCGGCGAGCACGGCGAGCGCCGCGACGACGGCGGCGAAGGCCGCGGCGAAGTGGCGCCGCGCGGACCGCAGGCGTGCGGCGCGGCGCGGGATGCGGTCAGTACTCATACGGATCCTCGGGCTCGGGCACCTCGGTCACCGATGCCGGCTCCACGACCAGCTCCCCCTCGGCGGTGGCGGAGACGACGCCCTCGACCTCGATCCATCCGCCCACGGGGAACTCGCCCTCGACGGGCGCGACGGGGAGCGAGGCGGGCTGCGCGTCGATGACGCAGTGGGTGATGACGAGGCGTCCCAGGCGGATGCCGTCCTCCCCCTCGCCCGCGGGCGTGACGAAGCCCGTGAGGGTCACCTCGGCGCCGTCGAACGCGTCGGGGCTCGTCGCGCGCGCGAACACCGCCGCCCAGTCGCCCACCCCGAAGCCGCTCGTGTCCGAGCCGGCCGCGAGCACGACGTCGTCGGCGCCCGCGAACAGCGGCGCCGTGCCGGTGTCGCGCTCCATCGCCAGGTCGACCGACAGCGACGCAGGCGGCAGCAGGATGGCGCCGGCCGCCACGCCCGTCGCGAGCACGCCGCCCACCGCGCCGACGGCGAGCGCGACGCGCGGCGACCGCTCGCCGTGCGCGTGGTCGTCGTCGCCGTGGTCGTGCCCGTGGTCGGCCTCGGCGCCCAGGGGCAGCGCGAACGACGCGACGGCGCCGATCAGCACGATCACCGCCATCCCGACGGCGAACCACGTCTGGGCAGGGTTGATGTACAGGGCCAGGCGGTCGGTCCACGCGAGGCCGATCGTGACGACGGCGAGCACCGCCGCGAGGCCCACGCCGAGCCAGCGCGTGCCGAGGGATCCGAGGCGGCTACGCAAGGAGGTTCACCCCGATCCCGATCGCGAATGCCGACAGGACGACGACGACGACGATCCCCGAGAGCACGCGCCACGTGAACGTCGTGCGCATCAGCGCGAGCATCTTGACGTCGACGATCGGCCCGACGAGCAGGAAGGCCACGAGCGACCCGGGCGAGAACGTCGAGGCGAACGAGAGCGCGAAGAATGCGTCGACGTTCGAGCAGATCGCCACGGTCACGGCCAGCAGCATCATCGCGACGATCGACAGCACGGGGTTGGAGCCGATCGCGACGAGCGCGTTGCGCGGCACGAGCACCTGCACGGCGCCGGCGAGGGCCGATCCGATGACGAGGGCCGGCATCACCGCGCGCAGCTCGACCACCAGCTGCGCGATGCTGCGCCGCGCGCGCGATCCGGGCTCGTTCGCGACGACCTCGCACGTCTGCGCGAACCGCTCCGTGAGCATGCGCTGCGGGTCGGGGTGGCGGCTGTACAGCCAGGCGACGAGGTTGGCGATGGCGTAGCCGCCGAGCAGCCGCGCCACGAGGATGCCGTCGCTCCAGCCGAAGGCCTGGTGGGTGGTGAGGATGACGATCGGGTTGACGATCGGCGCCGCCACGAGGAGCGCCAGGGCGTCGCTCGGTCCGACGCCGCGCATGAGCAGGCCGCGCGCGAAGGGAACGTTCCCGCACTCGCACACGGGGATGAACATGCCCAGCAGCGACAGCACGGCCCGGCGCGCCCAGCCCGCGCGCGGCAGGATCCGCTCGATCACGCCGTCGGGCAGCCACACCTGCACCGCGATGGAGAGGACGACGCCGAGCGTCACGAAGGGCAGCGCCTCGATGAGCACGCTCAGCGCGAGGGTGAGCCCATCCTGCGCGCGCGAGGGCAGCTCGGCCTCGAACAGCGCGGGCGCGAAGGCGTCGAACGCGAACAGCGCCGCCACGACGACGAGGCCGATGCACAAAGAAGGAAGAACGCGCGCGCGACGGCGAACGGGCGCCTGAATCGTGGTCATCGTGCTCGATCTGCCTTCGTTGTGCGGCGGGTGCGCGGCTCCGGACGACGGCCGGCTCGGGTCACGCCCCGGCCGCGGCCTTCTTGGCCGAGCATTCCTCGCACAGCCCGAAGATGTCGACGACGTGCTCGGCCTCGGTGAAGCCGTGCGCGGCGGCGGTGTCGCGCGCCCACTGCTCCACGGCGTGCGCCTCGATCTCGACGGCGCGGCCGCACGAGCGGCAGATGAGGTGGTGGTGGTGGCCGGTGCTGCGGCATGCGCGGTAGAGCGCCTCGCCGTCGGGGCTCTGCAGGGAGTCCGCCTCGCCCGCGGCCGTCAGGCCCGCGAGGGCGCGGTAGACCGTGGCCAGGCCGATGCCCGTCTCGGCCTCGCGCAGTGACTGATGCAGGGTCTGCGCGCTCACGAAGCCGGCGGCCTCGCCCAGCGCGTCGCGCACCCGCTCGCGCTGCCATGTGTTCCGCTGCGCCATGATCCCGATCCTATGCCGCGCTCCTCGACGCCGCCTGGGCATGGGAGCGCTGGGCCCGGTCCCGCCGCCACGCGATCAGCCGGCACACGGCGTAGATGAGGAACGAGATGGTCGTGATGTACGGGCTCACCGGCAGGGTGCCCGCGATGGCGAGCAGGATGCCGCCGACGGCCGATACGAACCCGAACAGCGCCGACAGCAGCGGCACCGAGAGCGGGCCGTGCACGACCTTCATCGCCGCGGCGGCCGGCGTGACGAGCAGCGCCATGACGAGCAGCGCGCCGATGATGTGCACGGCCACGGCGACGACGAGGCCCATGAGGAGCATGAACAGCATGCTGATCGCGGTGCTCGGCACGCCCCGCGCGGCGGCGGAATCGGGATCGAGCGAGTCGAAGCGCAGCGGGTTCCACACGAGCACGAGCACCACGAGCACCGCCGCCGAGATGCCGATGAGCCAGCCGAGGTCGGGGGTCGTGACCGAGATGATCTGCCCCGTGAGCAGGCTGAACCGGTTGGCGCTGCGCCCCTCGTAGAGCGAGAGGAAGAGGATGCCCAGGCCCAGCCCGAACGGCATCAGCACGCCGACGATCGAGTTGCGGTCGCGCGCCCTGGCCCCGAGCAGCCCGATGAGCAGCGCCGCCGCGATGGCGCCGAGCAGCGATCCCGCGACGACCGAGCCGCCGAACAGCAGCGCGGCCGCCGCGCCGGCGAACGACAGCTCGCTCACGCCGTGCACGGCGAAGGCCATGTCGCGCTGCATGATGAAGATGCCGATCAGGCCGCCCACGATGCCGAGCACCGCGCCGGCGACGAGCGAGTTCGACACGAGCTGCAGCAGCGCGCCGTAGTCCTGGAACGAGAACACGTCGCTCCACTCGAGGGCGGGGCGGATCATGCGTGGGCCTCGTGGTCGTGCTCGTGCTCGTGCGCGTGGTGCGGATCGGCGTCGGGGATGCCGACGACGACGAGCCGGTCGCCCGCGCGCAGCACGTGCACGGGCGCGCCGTACAGATCGGAGAGCACGTGGGTCTGCAGCACCTCCTCCGGGGTGCCGAGCGTGAAGCGCCCGCCCGCGATGTAGAGGATGCGATCCACGCGATCCAGGATCGGGTTCACGTCGTGCGTGACGAAGAGCACGGCCGTGCCGCTCGCGCGCTGCCGGTCGATGATCTCGGTGATCGCCTGCTGGTTGGCCAGGTCGAGGCTCGAGAGCGGCTCGTCGCACAGCAGCAGGGCGGGGTCGTCGGCCAGCGCCTGGCCCACGCGCAGCCGCTGCTGCTCGCCGCCGCTGAGGCGCCCGACCGGGTGGTCGGCGTACGCGGTGGCGCCCACGGCCTCCAGCAGCGCGTCGACGCGGGCGCGGGCGCCGCGCGGCGGGATCGGCAGGCCGAAGCGGGCGCCGTTCACGCCGAGGGCGACGAGGTCGCGGGCGCGCAGGCTCGTGTCGGCCGGGAACGGCAGCTGCTGGGGGATGTACCCCACGCGCGGATTGCCGCGCCGCACGGGCTCCCCCGCCACGCGGATGCCGCCTTCGCTCAGCTCGCGCAGGCCCAGGATCGCCCGCATCAGCGTGGTCTTGCCCGATCCGCTCGGGCCGAGCACCGCCAGGAACTCCCCGGGATCGACCCGCAGGTCGAGGCCGGACCACAGCTCCCTGCCGCGCAGGCGCAGTGCGGCGCCCTGGATCTCGAGCACGGGAGCGGTCATCCCCTCAGCTTATCCGTGATTGTGATAACGGTTCTCGTGGGGCCGAGATGGGCGCGCCGCGCGGAACGGATCGCGTCGGCGCGGCGCGCGGATCGGGTCGCGTCGGCGGGGCCGGCGGGCCGGATCGGCGTGTCGAATCGGCGCAGGCCGGATCGGCGGCCGGCGGATCGGGTCGGGTCGGGATCAGGCGAGGGCGTCGGCGAGGGCGTCGATGTTGGCCTGCATCCACGTGACGTAGGTCTCGCCGTCGGGCAGGGTCTCGCTGTACTCGACCACGGGCACACCCGCCGCCTCGGCGGTGTCGAGCACCGCCTGGGTCTCGGGGCCGCCGGTCTGGGTGTTGGCCACGATCACGTCGACCTCGCCGCCCTCGATCGAGGTGGTCGCCGCCAGCAGCGTGGCCGGCGCGACGTCCTGCCCCTCCTCCACGGCCTCGGCGAAGCCGTCGGCCGTGACGTCCTCGAGCCCCGCGGCCGCCACGAGGTATCCGCCGACCGGCTCCGTGAAGAAGACGGTCTCGCCCCAGTGCTCGGCGGCGATCTCGTCGAGGCTCGTCTCGAGGCCGGCGATCTGCGACTTCAGGTCGTCGGCGTTGGCCTGGATCGTCTCGGCGGCGTCCGGCAGCAGCGCCGCCGCCTCCTCGGCGATGGCCTCGACCACGTGCTCGATCGTGTGCGGGTCGTACCAGACGTGCTCGTTGAAGCCCTCGATGTGGTTGTGCTCGTGCTCGCCGTGCTCCTCGTCGACGTGCTCGTCACCGGAGTGCTCCTCCTCCGAGTGCTCCTCCCCCGTGTGCTCCTCCTCGGCGTGCTCGGCGTCGCTCTCGGCCTCGTGATCGTGTTCGGCGGACTCGGCGCCCGGGTAGTCGTGGTTGTGCTCGACGGCGACGATGACGTGCTCGATGCCGGCCGCGGCGACGAGATCCTCCATGTAGTGGTCGTATCCGCCGCCGTTCAGGATCACGAGGTCGGCGTCCTCGACGGCGAGCTGGTCGCGGGCGGTCGCCTCGTACTCGTGCGGATCCTGGGTGGGCGAGTCGATGATGGCGCTCACCTCCGCGGCGTCGCCGACGACGGCGGACGCGAGGTCGGCGTAGACGCTCGTCGACGCGACGATCGAGACGGCGTCGGCACCGCCTGCGGCGTCGCCTTCCGCGTCGCTCGCGCAGCCGGCGAGCGCGATTCCGGAGACGGCGACGAGGGAGAGGAGGGGCAGCGAACGACGGGTCATGCGGCGATCATACGCAGAACGATAACGGTTCTCAAAATCGCAGCGGATCGCGGGGTCAGGCGAGGAGGGCGCGGAAGTCCTCGCCCGTGAGTGCCGTGGCGCCCGACACGTCGTCGGACCCGAGGACGTCCTGGAACAGGCGTCGCTTCTTCTCCTGCAGCTCGACGACCTTCTGCTCGATGGTCCCGGCCGCGATCAGCCGATACACCATGACCGGGGCGGTCCTGCCCGATGCGGTGCGCGCGGTCCACCGCCTGCGCCTCGGCCGCCGGGTTCCACCACGGATCGAGCAGGATGCAGTAGTCCGCGGCGGTCAGGTTGAGGCCGACCCCGCCGGCCTTCAGGGAGATGAAGAAGACGGGCACATCGCCCGCGACGAAGCGGTCGATCATCGCCGCCCGCCGCCGCTGCGTCGTCGATCCGTCCAGGTACGCGTACGGCACCCCGCGATCCTCGGCGACGGTCGCCGCGAGACCGAGGAACTCGGTGAACTGACTGAACACGAGCACGCGGTGCCCCTCCGCCACCACCTCGTCGATCAGCCCGCCCAGCGCCTCGAGCTTGGCCGACGGACCGCTCGTGCCGGCGAACGAGGAATCGAGCGCATGGCGGCGCAGGGTGGTGAGGGCGGCGAGGATCTGCACGCGGTTGCGATCCACGTCGTCGAGGAGCCCGAGCAGCTTCTGCTGCTCGCGGCGGAACCGCTTCTCGTACGCCTTGCGGTGCTCGGGATGCAGCACCACCTCGAGCACCTGCTCGGTCTTGGGCGGCAGCTCGGGCGCGACCTTCTCCTTAGGCCGTGTTGCTAAATGTGGGTGTGGAGCCTTTGGGTGATTCTTGAGTCGTGTC
Source organism: Microbacterium petrolearium (assembly GCF_054782875.1). NCBI lineage: Bacteria > Bacillati > Actinomycetota > Actinomycetes > Micrococcales > Microbacteriaceae > Microbacterium > Microbacterium petrolearium. The sequence goes on along the minus strand of NZ_BAAGRQ010000011.1, from coordinate 83,315 downwards.
GCGAGATGTCGTCACGGACGAGGTCTGGGAGCTGATCCGGGACGTGTTCCCGCCGGCGAGGACACGGGGCCGTCCTCCGGTGGATCGGCGCACAGTGGTCGAGGCGACCGCGTGGCGGTTCCGCACGGGATCGGCGTGGCGAGACCTCCCCGATCGGTTCGGGAGCTGGAACACGATCTACAAGAACTTCCGCCGGTGGGCGAGCGACGGCGTCTGGGAGGACCTGCTCACCCACGTGCAGAGGCGGGCGTCGCTCGCTGGCGAGATCGACTGGGTCGTGTCGGTGGATTCCTCGATCGCGCGTGTCCATCAGCATGGCGCGACCTTGCCCCGGGTCACAGGGGGATCCGTCGAACGACAAGAAGTCCGGGCCAGAGCCTCCTGACCACGCGATCGGCCGGTCACGGGGTGGTTTGACGACGAAGATCCATCTCGTCTGCGACGGGAAGGCCCGGGCGCTGGCGTTCGTCCTCACTGGCGGGCAGGTCGCAGACACGAGCATGTTCACCTGCGTACTCGACGAGATCCACATCCCCGGCCGAGGGCCCGCGCGCACGAGACCGGACCGGGTGCTCGCGGACAAGGGCTACCCGTCGAAGAAGAACCGGGCCTGGCTGCGCGAGCGCGGCATCAAGGCCACGATCCCCGAACGCGACGACCAGATCGCGCACCGTCGCAAGCGGCCGGGCCGTCCGATCGACTTCGGCGATGACCAACGGGAGCGCTACAAGGGCCGCAACGTCGTCGAGCGGTGCTTCAACTTCGTGAAGCAGTGGCGCGGACTCGCTTCCCGCTACGACAAGACCGCCCGGTCATACGCGGCAGGGATCTGCCTCTCCGCCGCTCTGCAATGGATTTAGCAACACGTCCTAGTGCGGCGCAGAAGGAAGGGCCGCAGGCGGGAGCGCAGCCGCGAGAGACGCGCCTGGTCGTTCTCGCGCTCGATCGTGCGCTGATACTCCTCGCGGAAGCGCGCCGGCGTGCCGAACAGCCCGGGGGCGACGAGCGTGGCGAGCGCGTACAGCTCGACCAGGCTGTTCTCGAGGGGCGTGCCCGTGATCGCGATCTTGGTGGGCGCCTCGAGCAGGCGGGCGCAGGCGTACCCGCGCGACGCGGGGTTCTTGATCTGCTGCGCCTCGTCGAACATCGCGACGCGGAACCCGAGCGACTGGAAGTGCTCCACGTCGAGCCGGAAGATGGCGTAGCTCGTGACGACGAGCCGGGCGTCTCCCACGGCGTCGGCGACGACCGATCCGCGCTTCGCCGTCGTCTCGGTGACGGCGACCGCCCGCAGCTCGGGTGCGAACCGTGCGGCCTCCGATACCCAGTGCCCGACGACGCTCGTCGGCGTGACGACGAGGAATCGCGCCTCGGGCTCGTCGATGCGCGCCTGGTCGAGCGCGGCGAGCGCCTGCACCGTCTTGCCGAGGCCCATGTCGTCGGCGAGGATGCCGCCCAGACGGTGCCGGCGCAGGAAGTCCAGCCACGCGAGACCGTCGCGCTGGTAGCCGCGCAGGCTCGCCCGGAACGAGGGCGGCGGCTCGCGCGGCCCGAGCTGCGCGTCTCCGAGCCCGCGCAGCGCGTCGAACCACTCGCTGCGCTGCGCGTCGACGATGCCGAGCGCGCCGAGCTCCTCCCACAGATCCACCTGGTGGCGGCTGATCCGCACGGTCTCGCTCGTCTCGTCGGCGAGCGACTTCGCCTCGGCGAGGATGTCGCGCAACCGCGCGAATGCGGGGCTGGTGAGCGGGAAGACGGTGCCGCTCATCAGGCGGAGGTACGTCTGCCCGCGCGACAGCGCGGTGAGCAGCGCGCTCGTGCCCACGGGCTCGCCCTGGATCGTCACGACGATGTTCAGTTCGAACCAGTCGGTGCCGCTCGGATCGGCGCCCACCCGCACCTGCGGGTCCTCCGTCGCGAACCGGTACTCGGGCAGCTCGTCGTGCGCCTCGATCCGCACCCCGTCGATCCCGCGCAGCGCGGGGAGCACGTGCCCGAGGAACTCGACCGCCTCGTCCGGGGAGAGATCGCGCGAGACGAACGGCTCGTCGCGGCCGCGCACACCGAGCAGCGACGCGAAGCTCCCGGCCGCCGCCACGACCGTGTCGAGCAGCTCGCGCTCCGCGTCGCGCCGGCGGGCGGCGTCGCCGGGATACTCCCACTCCCAGTACAGCCGCGTGGCGTCTGCGGAGTGCCGGATCGCGAGCACGAGGAGGGGGCGGGGCGGCTCGGGGACGGGGAAGGATCCGTCGCTCGAGACGAGGGGTGCGAGCCGGCGCAGGCGGGGGACGTAGTCACGCAGGAACGCCTCGACGTCGTCGTTCGGCACGGACACGCGGCCGCCGCGGGCGAGCCGGTGGAAGTCCTCCGGCACCGGCCGGTCCAGCGGCGCGAGCGCCGTCACGCGCCCCTCGACGATGCGCGCGACGGCGGCGGTCGGCGCCCCGATCGGGAGCACCGTTCCGTCCCCCGCGCCGAACACGGGTTCGACCGACAGCCTGCCCCGGGCGGAGCGCAGGTCGAGAGAGGCGGACAGCGGCTCGCGGTCGAGCACGACGGGCGTCTGCGCTCGATCGTCCGCGACGAAGGCGACGCCGGCGGCGCGCGCCTCCTCGAGCAGCGGCCACAGCGCGCGCGACGGCACGACGTCGAGGCGGATCCACTCGGGGCTGCCCCAGCCGCCCGAGAAGGAGCGACGCCCGTTCGCCGGACGCAGCCGATCCTCCACGGCGCGGAAGTTCTCGCGCGACGCGTGCAGCGCCTCGAGGTCGGCCAGCGCGCGTCCCGCGTCGCCCGCGATCCGCCCGTCCGCGACATCGGCCCACGACGTGCCCGTGCGGATCCAGGTGCGCGACGTGCCGCGCACGGCGGGACGGATCGCGACGCCCTCGCCGGGAGGATCGCCGTGCTCGCGCCGGCGGACGGCGAACAGCAGGGCGACCTCGGGTTCGTCGTCGTCCGCCGGCCCCTCGAGCGCCCCGCGGAGGGTCCGCTCCCACGGCGGGATCGACGTGGCGGCGCGGGCAGCCGCGCGCCCCGCAGCGGTCAGCCCCGGCCCGACGCCGAACGGCTCGTCGCGTTCCACCAGCGCGTAAAGGGCGGCCGCGGCATGCGCGCACCACGCCTCGCCGTCGTGCGCGCACCACGGCACGATCCGGCCGGTGCCGTCGGGGGCGAGCTCCGCCTCCACCTCGACGGCGATCGCCCCCACGCCCACCAGCGCGCGCGAGGACGTGCGCCCCACCTCCGCGCGCAGGACGCGGACGGGCAGCCGATCGACCAGCATCCGTCCCGCCTCGGCGTCCTCCGGCAGGAACAGGCCCGTCACGTGCGCGGCGGCGAGGACGAGGGAGGTCACGCGTCGAGCCTACGGAAGGCCACGGACACCGGATCGACCGGCCCCGGACGCTGGCGCCGGTCGCGATCCCGATCCCCACGCTTGACAAAGCGAGCGGACACCGTGGAAGCTTCGACCGGCGCGCGCGAGACGCGCCTGCCGAAGCGGGGCTCCCCCATCGCACGCTCCGGAACCGATCGATCCGCAGACGGAGGAGCACGATGCCCGATTCCCGCGAGCCGGCGTACCGCTACCAGCAGGTCGCCGAGGCGCTGAGGGATCGGATACAGGGCGGAGAGTGGGTTCCGGGCGAGCGCATCCCCACCGAGGCGGCGCTCGCCGCGGAGTTCGACGTCAATCGGCTCACCGTCCGTCAGGCGATCACGCAGCTGCGCATCATCGGGCTCGTCGACACCCGGCAGGGCAGCGGCACGTACGTCGCCAACCCCGTGCCGCTGCTCGAGGTGTCGATGGCGTCGGACGACGATGTCGACCACGGGAGCCTGCGCGCGACCGCTCACCCCGCCGTCGGCCACGTGCGCGAGCGGCTGCTGTCGGTCACCCCGGACGCCGATGCGCAGGCCGCCGCGCTGCTGTCGGTGCCTGCCTCGCGGCTCTTCCGGATCGCGACGCTGCTCGAGTCCGACGAGACTCTCTACGCCGTGTGCGACTACTGGATCGACGGCGACCGGTTCCCGGGGATCGCCGACGGCTGGGACGACGGCGAGACGATGGGGATGCGGCTGCAGTCGGAGTTCGACGTCATCGCGTACTACTCGTGGCGGCGATTCCGGGCCGATGCCGCCGATCCGGCCATCGCCTCCCAGCTGGGAGTGACCGTCGGTGCGCCGCTGCTCATCCGCGACGGCGTCTCGCACGACGAGCACGGCTCACCCGTGTACTACGTCGTGCGGCGCATGCGCGGGGATCGGGTGGCGTACACGGTCAACTACCTCGACCGCCCGACGCGCGACCGGTAGCCGCGCACGACCCACACGGGAGGACGGGCCGGCGGGACGTTCAGAGGACGTTCAGCCCAACGCCGCGCTCGATTCATCTAGACAACTTACGGTCTATCTCGCAGGCCCCACCTGCGCCCGGAGCTGGCTCACGCGATCTCGCGACCTGCGCCGCGCGGGCACCTCACGAGATGAACCTGGAGTCGCAGCCATGCCGAGGAAGCCTGTCCTTCTCACCGGTGCACTTGCACTGGTCCTGACCCTGACGGCCTGCGGTGCCGGCCCCGCCGATGAGACCGGCGACGACGGCGCGGAGCTCGTCACCGAGGTGACGGAGGAGACGACCGTCACCATGTGGCACACCCTCACCGGGCACCACCAAGAGGCGCTCGAGGCGCAGATCGCGCAGTTCAACGCCGAGCACGAGAACATGCGGATCGAGGCGCAGGCGCAGCCGCTCACCGACTTCGACTCGAAGGTGCAGCAGGCCGTCCGCAACGGCACGGGCCCGAACATGATCAGCGGCTACCCGAACATCGCGTCGTCGTACGTCGACGACGGCTTCCTCGTGGACTTCACGCCCTACGTCGAGGACGAGGAGATCGGGATCCCCGACTTCGAAGACAAGATCATGCCCGGCGTGTACGCGGAGGCGTCGCAGTGGGACGACCGACTCTACCTCTTCCCGCAGGCGCGCACCGGCGAGGTCCTCTTCTACAACGAGACCATGTACGACCAGCTCGGGCTGGACGTACCGCAGACCTGGACCGAGCTCGCCGAGAACAGCCGCGCCATCACCGAGGAGACCGGCAAGCCGGCGTTCGGATTCGACTCCGTCGTCGACGGGGTGCTGCTGCAGGTGATGCAGCGCGGCGGCTCGCTCGTCGATCCGGAGTCGATGACCTCGACGATCAACTCCGACACGACCACCGCGGTCTTCGAGGACCTGCAGTCGCTGTACGAGGACGGCGTGTACCGGCTCGTGGGCGAGGACCAGTACTTCTCCAACCCGTTCGGCGCCGAGGCGGTGTACTCGTACATCGGATCGAGCGCGGGATTCGAGTTCGTCGCCGACGCCGTCGGAGACAAGTTCGAGGTGGGCGTGGCGCCGGTGCCGCAGGAGGGCGGCACCCCCTACGTGAACTCGTGGGGCGGCTTCGGCATGGTGTTCGACACGACGCCCGAGGAGAACCTCGTGGCCTACACCTACTACAAGTGGCTCACCATGACCCCGGAGGTCGCCGCCCAGTCGTCGATCGACTACGGATCGGTTCCCGCCTCGCTCGAGGCGCAGCAGACCCCCGAGTTCGTGCAGTTCATGGAGGAGAACCCAGTGATGGGGGCGCTCGCAGAGAGCCTCGAGAACGTGGGTTACATCCCCGCGGTCACCGGCAGCGAGACGGCGCGCAGCTCGCTCGATCGCGCGGCGCAGCAGATCCTGCTGGGCGAGAGCGACATCGCGACCGCGCTCGAGGCCGCAGAGACCGAGACGAACGGGGCGATGGCCGAATGAGCGCGTCCGTCATGACCCAGACCACCCCCGAGGCGGGGCGGCGACCGAAGGCGCTGATCCTCTGCGTCGACGCCCTGTCGGCCGACGACTACGAGCTGCTCACCCGGCTCCCGAACTTCGGCCGGCTGATCGCCGAGGGCACGGTGATGCGCGAGACGCTGCCCGTGTTCCCGAGCCTCACCTACCCCAACCACACCTCGATCATCACCGGCTGCAACCCGGGCCGGCACGGCATCCACAACAACGAGGACGTCAAGGCGGGTGAGGTCGACCGTGCCTGGTTCAACCAGTACTCGCTGATCCAGGTCGAGACGCTGCTCGACATCGCCGCCAAGGCGGGACTCACCACCGGGGCGATCAGCTGGCCCATCACCGGCGGCGCACCGCTCGACGCCGTGCTGCCGATGATCGTGCCGTATCGCTACACGGGCTGGGAGCCGGAGCCGTACGTGCGCGGACACGCGACGGACGCGCACCTCGACGAGTACTTCTGGCGCTACGGCTACCACCTGATGGGCGAGAACCGCTCGCTCGATGCGTTCACGATGGCCGTCACACCCGATCTGATCCGCGACTTCGGGCAGCCGGACGTGCTGCTCGTGAAGCTGTGCGACCTCGACAGCGCTCGGCACCGTCACGGCCGGAACTCCCCGCAGGCGGAGGAGGAGCTGCGTCGGCACGACCAGCAGCTCGGTGTGCTCATCGGCGCGCTGAGCCGCTGGGGCGACCTCGACCAGACGGTGATCGCGATCGCCGGCGACCACGGGATCCAGGACGTCTCCGGCGTGCTGTACCTCAACGCCCTGCTGCGCGACGCGGGGTTCCTTGAGCTCGACGGCGACGGCGCGATCGTCGACTGGAAGGCGTACGCCCACTCGGCCGGGCAGTCCGCCTGGATCCAGCTGCGCGACCCCGACGACAGCGAGACGCGCGACGCCGTTGAGACGTGGCTCCGCGAGCTGGTCGAGGCGGGCTCGTACGGGCTGGCGCACCTGTTCACCAAGGAGCAGGCGGCGCAGGAGCACGGGCTCGTCGGCCCGTTCGACTACGTCGTCTGCGGTGAGGACGGACTCGCGTTCGAGACCTCGTGGCGCGCCGAGAGCGCGTATGTCGACGCGGCCGACGAGGGCTACTCGGGGCTGCGGGGCAACCACGGCGGCCTCCCGGTCACGGTGCCGACGCTCTCGCTGCTGCATGGCCCGGGCGTGCGGAAGGGGGCCCAGATCGCCCAGGCGAGCCTGATCGACCTCGCACCGACGCTCGCTCGGCTGCTCGGCCTGGAGTTCGAGGAGGCGCCGGACGGGCGCGTGCTCGACGAAGCGATCGTCGTGGAGCTCGTCGATGCGGATTGAGATCCGCGAGCTGGGGCGCACCTTCGGGAGCGCCCCAGCGGTCGAGGGGGTCTCCGCGACCATCGAGGACGGCGAGTTCATCTGCATCCTCGGACCATCGGGATGCGGAAAGACCACCACGCTCAACATGCTCGGCGGCATCATCGCGCCGACGGCCGGCACGATCCTCTTCGACGGCGTCGACGTCACGAAGGTCCCGGCGGAGAAGCGAGGCGTCGGGTTCGTCTTCCAGAACTACGCCCTCTATCCCCACCTCACCGTGGCCAAGAACATCGAGTTCCCCCTCGCGATCGAGCGGGTGCCGAGGGCCGAACGACGACGGCGTGTGCGCGAGGCCGCCGACCTGGTGCAGGTGGGCCCCTACCTGGATCGGCGCCCCGCCGAGCTGTCCGGCGGCCAGCAGCAGCGGGTCGCCATCGCCAGGGCGCTCGTGAAGAACCCGAGCCTGCTGCTGCTCGACGAGCCGCTGAGCAATCTCGACGCCCGGCTGCGCCTCGAGATGCGCATCGAGCTGCAGCGCATCCAGCGCGAGGCCAAGGTGACGACCGTGTTCGTCACCCACGATCAGGACGAGGCGATGAGCATCTCGGATCGCACCATGCTGATGAACCGAGGGCGGCTAGTGCACTTCGCCGATCCGCAGGAGCTGTATGACGACCCGGCGGAGCTGTTCGCCGCGACGTTCCTCGGGAACCCTCCCATCAACCAGCTGCGGGGGCGCATCGACGACGGCGATCTGACGCTCGCCGACGGCACGATCGTGCAGGGCATCGCCCCCGCCGGCCTCACGGTGGATGCGGCGATCGTCGGCGTCCGATCCGAGACGGTCACGCTCGCGTCGACCGCCCCGCGGGCACGCGCGCGGGTCGAGGACCTCCAGTACGTCGGCCGCGATGTGTACGCGGACGTGCGCCTCGGCGACGCGCGCCTCAGCGCGCTCGTCTCGCGGCGCGAGGTCGACCGGTCGCTCGTGGGCACCGAGGTTCCGATCGGCTTCGACGCCGACGGAGTGTACGTCTTCGACGCCGAGTCGGGTCGGCGCATCCGATGACCGCAAACCGTCGGTCATGGCCCCGCGCAACGGCGTACCTGCTGCCGTTCCTCGTCGGGACCGCGATCTTCACGGTGTACCCCATCGTCTACCTGCTGATCGTGGCGTTCCAGGAGGACTACAACATCCTGACCCGGGAGTTCTCGCAGTTCGGGCTCTCGAACTTCGAGGCGGTCCTGCGGGATCCGGACTTCGGGAACGCGGCGCGGAACACCGCCCTGTACACGGTGATCGTCGTGCCCGTCACGATCTCGCTCGGTCTGGCGATCGCGTCGCTGCTGGCGAGGATCCGCTTCCTCCGGCCCTTCTACCAGACAGCCCTCTTCCTTCCGCTGGTCACGTCGTCCGTCGCCATCGGCATGGTGTGGAAGTACATCTACAACGCCGACTACGGGCTGCTGAACTTCCTGCTGTCGACGATCGGACTCGATCCGGTGAACTGGCTCAACGATCCCCGCTGGAACATGCCGGCGCTGGTGATCTTCGGCGTCTGGAGCGCCCTGCCATTCACCATCCTCATCTTCGTCGCCGCGCTGCAGTCCATCGGCGAGCAGTACTACACGGCGGCCCGGATCGACGGCGCGACCGTCGTGCAGAGGTTCTTCCGGATCACGGTGCCCCTGATGGGATCGACGATCGGCCTCGTCGCCGTGCTGAACCTCATCGACAGCTCGAAGGTGTTCAGCGAGCTGTTCCCACTCTTCAACGGCAGCCCGGGTGCGGGGTTCTCGCTCTACACCGTCGTCTACTACATCTACGAGCAGCTCTCGGCCGAATGGGATCTGGGCCGTGCGGCCGCGGCATCCCTCCTGCTCTTCGCCGCGGTGCTCGTGCTCACGCTCCTGCAGGCGGTCCTGCAGCGCGCACGAAGGAGGCGCTCATGAGGGAGTCGGCACTCAACCGCATCGTGTCGCACGCGGCGCTCATCGCCGCGTCCGCGATCATGCTGTTCCCGTTCATCTGGATGCTGCTGTCTGCCTTCAAGTCGCCGACCGAGATCGCCACCGTGCCGCCGCAGCTGCTGCCGGCGGAGCTCCGCTTCGGCAACTTCGCATTCGCCCTCGAGACCGGGCGCTTCGACCAGTACTTCCTGAACACGTTCATCGTCGCGGCGTCCGTCGTGCTGCTGTCGCTGCTCACGTCGGTCCTCGCGGCGTACGCCCTCGCGTTCTTCGACTTCGCGGGCAAGACCGCCCTCCTGGCGCTCGCCGTCGCCTTCATGATGGTGCCGTTCGAGGTGCTCGTGATCGTCAACTACGACACCGTCGTGCAGTGGGGGCTCGTCGACACCCTCGTGGCGCAGATCCTGCCGTTCACCACCAGCATCCTGTCGACGCTGATCCTGACCAACGCGTTCCGCAAGGTGCCGGCCACCCTGCGCGTCGCGTCTCGGATCGACGGCGCGTCGAGCTGGGCGTTCCTCTGGCGGGTGGTGGTGCCCATGAACCGGCCCTCCCTCGTGACCGTCTCGGTGCTCTCAGCGATCGCGAGCTGGAACGCATTCCTGTGGCCGCTGCTCGTGACCAACACGACCGAGAAGCGCACCCTGACCATCGGCCTGTACAACTTCATCACCGAGGGCGGTGTGCGCTACGAGCGGCTGATGGCGGCGAGTGCCGTGGTGATCGTCCCGATGGTGATCGTGTTCCTGATGCTGCGCCGGCAGATCATCAACGGCGTCTCGACCCAGGGCATGAAGCAGTGACCGCGCCGGAACTCCCCGGCATCCGCATCTCGAGAGAAGGAGCAGCCTCATGACGAGCACCCGAATCACCCTCCACGGCGGCATCGGCACGGTCGGCGGCGTCGTCGCCGAGATCGTCCACGGGACCGATCGCGTGATCTGCGAGATCGGCACCGGCTACACCCCCGACCTCGACGTCTACGACGGCGTCGTCGAACGTCGCCACGCGGCGTGGATGAAGGACGCCCGTCTCACCGGCGCCGCGCCGGCCGTGCCCGACCTGTACCCGCCGCGCGAGGGCCGCCACAACACGGCCGTGCTGGTGTCGCACCTGCACCTCGACCACATGTCGGCGATGGGATTCGTGGACAACACGGTTCCGGTGTACATCTCGGAGCCGGCGCTGCGCATCGAGCGCGCGCTGCAGGACATCGGGCAGGGCGTGCACCCGCACCACACGGCTTATCGGGTGTTCGAGCCGGAGGAGCGGATCCGAGTGGGCGCGATCGAAGTGCTGCCCATCCGCACGAGCACGGGGGCATACCAGGACTTCAGCTTCGTGATCAGCGCCCCCGACTGCACGATCCACTACACGGGCGACCTCTCCCTCCACAGCAGCGAGCCGGAGCTGACGTGGGACGAGATGAAGCGGGTCTCGGCGATGGACGTCGACCTCCAGCTGATCGACGTGACGTCGCTCATGGACGACACGCTCAGGATGGTCTACGGCACGACGGAGGTCGAGATCGCCTCGTCGCCCGAGCTGCCGGACGGCATGCTCTCGTCGGAGCAAGCGTTCGACGCGTACCGCCAGGTGCTGCCGGCCCATCGGGGCGCGGCGGTCGTGAACTTCTACGAACGGGAGGCGGATCAGATCGAGCAGTTCGACGCTCTCGCGCGCTCCTGCGGGCGACGACTCGTGCTCGAGCCGGAGACCGGCTATCTGATGTGGCGCTTCACCGGCCGGGCGCCGGTCGTCGCCGTGCCCGATTTCGCGCGGTACCTCGACGAGAACCGCCCGGCGTGGATGCGGGAGCTGCTCGACGCGGCCGAGGTGGTCGACTGGGCCGACATCGTGGCGAATCCGACGGCGTACCTCGCGCAGGTGAGCTACCGGAACTCCGCTCAGCTCTTCGACCTCATCGACGCGGACGGCCTCTACGTCCACGCTGACGGCGTGCCGATCGGCGCCTTCGATCCGGCCTTCGCGAATCTGCGCCGCATCGTCGACCTCGCCGGCTTCCGGTACTTCGCGACCTTCCAGCAGAACTTCTTCGGCCACGGCTACCCGAACCAGGTCCGCTACTACGCGGAGCAGATCGGCGCCGACGTGATCTGGCCGGTGCACAGCAAGAACCCGGAGCGCTTCTCGGTGTCGGGCGAGTCGGTCGTCATGGTGCCGGAGCTCGGCGTTCCATATCGCGTTACCCGCGAGGCCGGCAGGACCCGTCTGGTCGCGGACGAGACGAAGGGTCAGTCGTGAGCTCCACCACCCCCGAGTTCGCCGCCGAGCCCCTCGACCGGATCGTCGTCGAACGCTACGAGCCCGATCCGCGGCTGCCCGAGGCGGTCATCGTCGACTTCGACGGCACGCTGGCGCACATGGATCGGCGCGGACCGTATGAGTTCCATCGGGTGGGCGAGGATCGCGTCGACCCGGCCGTGAAGCGGCTCGTGAGCCTCCTGGCCCCCAGCGTGAAGATCGTCGTCCTCACGGGGCGAGACGACAGCTGCGAGGCGGAGTCGCGCGCGTGGCTGGCGGACAACGAGGTGCCGTTCGACGAGCTGCACATGCGCGCGACCGGCGACCGCCGCAGCGACGCGCGAGTGAAGTTCGAGATCTTCGACACCCGTCTGCGCAGCCGGTTCCACGTGATCGCCGCGATCGACGATCGCAACTCGGTGGTCGAGATGTGGCGCAGGCTCGGGATCAAGTGTCTGCAGGCTCAGGACGGCGATTTCTGACCGCTCCTGACCGGCGCCGGTCGCGATCCGGCTCAGTCGAGCAGCAGCGCGGGCTCCTCGAGCACGGCCGCGATGTCGGCGAGGAAGCGGCTGATCTTGTCGCCGTCGACGATGCGGTGGTCGAACGATCCCGACACCGTCGTCACCCAGGCCGGGCGCACCTCGCCGTCGACCACCCACGGCTTCTGCCGGATCGCGCCCATCGCGACGATGCCCGCCTCGCCCGGGTTGATGATCGGTGTGCCGGCGTCCATCCCGAACACGCCGATGTTCGTGATCGTGATGGTGCCGCCCTGCTGGTCCTCGGGGCGGGTCTTGCCCTCGCGCGCGGTCTGCGTGAGGTTCTGCAGCGCGACGGCGAGCTCGCGCGTCGACATCGCGTGCGCGTCCTTGATGTTGGGCACGAGCAGGCCGCGCGGAGTCGCGGCCGCGATGCCCAGGTTCACGTAGCCGCGCACCTGGATCTCGGCGCCGTCCTCGGTCTCGATCCACGCCGAGTTGATCTCGGGCGTGCGCTGCACGGCCCACATCAGCGCCTTGGCGAAGACGAGCAGCGGCGAGATGCGCACGTCGGCGAACTGCGGCTGCTGCTTGAGCCGCTGCACGAACTCCATGGTGCGGCTGGCGTTGACGTCGGTCCACACCGAGACGTGCGGGGCCGTGTACGCGGATCCGACGATCGCGTTGGCGGTCGCCTTGCGCACGCCCTTGACGGGGATCGCCTCGTAGCGGTCGTCGGCGGGGCGCGGGGGCGTCGCCCGCGGCGGGGCGGGGATGCGTCGCTCGCGCTCCTCGGGCCACTGCGGCGTCTCGAGGTTGCGGAACACCTTGGCCTGCTCGGCGTGCCGCAGCACGTCGTCGCGCGTCACCTCGCCGGCGGCTCCCGTTGCGGTCACGTCCGACAGCTCGATGCCGAGGTCGCGCGCGAGCTTGCGGATCGGCGGCTTGGCGACCACGCCCACGGCGGCCGCGACGGTCTTCTCGCGCGGGGCCTTGCGCCGGCGGGTCTGCACCTCGCCGCCCGTGCCGTAGCCGACGAGCACCGAGCCGCCGGCGTCCGACGCCCCGGTGGAAGACTCGGCGGCCGGCGCCTGCGGTGCCTCGGCCGCGGGCACGTCCGACTCGCCCGACACGGCCAGGATCGGCGTGCCGACGGCGACGGTCTCGCCCTCCGCCACGAGCAGCTCCGACACCGTTCCGGCGAACGGCGAGGGCAGCTCCACGAGCGACTTGGCCGTCTCGATCTCGGCGACCACGTCGTTCACCGCCACGGCGTCGCCCGGCTTCACGTGCCACTGCACGATCTCGGCCTCGGTCAGTCCCTCGCCGACGTCGGGCAGGTTGTAGGTCTGCATCGGGATCCTCCTAGTAGGCCAGCGCGCGGTCGACGGCCTCGAGCACGCGGTCCGCGTCGGGCAGGTACGACCCCTCCAGCTTGGCCGGGGGGAAGGGCACGTCGAAGCCCGAGACGCGCAGCACGGGCGCCTCGAGCGAGTAGAACGCCCGCTCGGTCACGGTCGCGGCGATCTCGCTGCCCACGCTCGCGAAGCCCTGCGCCTCCTGCGCCACGACCATGCGGCCCGTGGCGCGCACCGAGTCGAGCAGGGGGCCGTAGTCGACCGGCGAGAGCGAGCGCAGGTCGATCACCTCGCAGCTCGTGCCCTCGGCCTCAGCGAGCACGGCCGCCTGCAGCAGCGTGGTCACCATGGCGCCGTGGCCCACGAGCGTCACGTCGGTGCCCTTGCGCACCACGCGGCTGCCGTGCAGCGGCATGGCGCGCTCGCCCAGATCCACCTCGCCCTTGTGCCAGTACCGCGACTTGGGCTCCATGAAGATCACCGGATCGTTCGACGCGATCGCGTCCTGGATCATCCAGTACGCGTCGTTCGGCGTCGACGGGCTCACGACCCGCAGGCCCGGCGTGTGGGCGAAGTACGCCTCCGGGCTCTCCTGGTGGTGCTCCACGGCGCCGATGTGCCCGCCGTACGGGATGCGGATGACGACGGGCAGCGACAGCGCGCCCTCGTGCCGATTGGTGAGCTTGGCCAGCTGCGTGGTGATCTGGTCGAAGGCGGGGAAGACGAACCCGTCGAACTGGATCTCGACCACGGGGCGGAACCCGCCCATCGCCAGACCGATCGCGGTGCCGACGATGCCGGACTCGGCCAGCGGCGTGTCGAGCACGCGGCGGTCGCCGAACGACGCCAGCAGGCCCTCCGTCACACGGAACACGCCGCCGAGGCGGCCGATGTCCTCGCCCATCATGAGCACGCGGTCGCTGTCGGCCATGGCCTTGCGCAGGCCGGCGTTCAGCGCCTTGCCGAACGTCATCACCTCGACGGTCACTCGCCTGCCTCCTCGAACGACGCCTCGTACTCGGCCAGCCACGCGGCCTGCTCCCGCATGAGCGGGTGCGGCTCGGAGTACACGTGGGCGAACATCGACTCCGGGGCCGGGCCCTCCAGCTGCAGCGTCCGCACGCGCACGTCCTCCGCATAGGCGGCCGCGTCGGCGTCCACGCCCGCGAAGAACGCGTCCGAGGCGCCGCGCGAGCGCAGGTAGGTGCGCATCCGCTCGATCGGATCGCGCTGCGCCCAGCGCTGCTCCTCGTCGCTCGTGCGGTACTTCGTCGGATCGTCGCTCGTCGTGTGCGCACCCATCCGGTACGTGACCGCCTCGATCGCGCGCGGCCCCGCTCCGGAGCGCGCCTCGTCGAGCGCGAGCTTCGTCACGGCGTAGCCGGCGAGCACGTCGTTGCCGTCGATCCGGATGCTCTCCATGCCGTACCCGCGGGCGCGATCCGCCAGCGGCACGGGCGACTGCGTCGACACGGGCACCGAGATGGCCCACTGGTTGTTCTGGAGGAAGAAGACCTGCGGCGCGCGGTAGCTGTTGGCGAACACCATGGCCTCGTGCACGTCGCCCTGGCTCGAGGCGCCGTCGCCGTAGTAGACCATCACGGCCTCGTCGGTCTCGGCGTCGCCCGTGCCCGCCTTGCCGTCGAAGCTCAGGCCCATCGCGAAGCCCGTGGCGTGCAGCGTCTGCGAGCCGAGCACGAGCGTGTAGAGGCGGGTGCGGCCGTTCTTCGGGTCGGTGGGGTCCCAGCCGCCGTGGCTGACGCCGCGCATGAGCTTGATGATGTCGACGGGATCGACGCCGCGGATCGTGCACACGACGTGCTCGCGGTACGAAGGGAAGATGTGGTCCTGCGGGCGCGCGGCGCGGGCCGACCCCACCTGCGCGGCCTCCTGCCCCTGCGAGGGCGGCCACAGCGCGAGCTGTCCCTGCCGCTGCAGCAGCGTGGCCTGCCGGTCGAATGCGCGGACCACCGCCATGTCGCGGTAGAACGTCTCGAGCGTGCCGTCGTCGAGCGCATCGATCACCGGCAGGTAGCGCTCCGCCGCCTCGGTGGGCGCGATCGCGCCGTCAGCGCCGAGAATGCGCACCAGGCCGTCGTCCGTCTCATTCCACGCCGAAGTCACCGTTCCACGCTAGGGCCGCCCCGGCGGATCGGCGGTGCGGCACTCCCGACAACGCCTTCGCGAATCCGATGGCGGGATCCCACAGTCGTATGCGGCGCCGCGAATGCCCGGCGGGAATAGGGTCGTCGAATGGGCGTCACCGAGATCTACCGCGCCGCGCGCGACCACCTGCTCAGCCTGGCGGGCGATCACGCCGCCGCCAGCGAGTTCCGCTGGCCCGACCTGGGCGACGAGTTCAACTGGGCGGTCGACTGGTTCGACCGCATCGCCGAGGGCAACGACACCCCCGCGCTCGTCATCGTGGAGGAGGACGGATCGTCGCTCGAGCGCTCCTTCGCCGAGCTCTCGCGCGACTCGGACGTGCTCGCCGCCTGGCTCGCGGAGCAGGGCGTGCGCGCGGGCGACCCCGTGATGCTCATGCTCGGCAACCAGGTGGAGATGTGGGAGTCGATGCTCGCGCTCATGAAGCTCGGCGCCGTCATCCTGCCCACCACCGTCGCGATCGGTGCCGGCGACCTCGCCGACCGCGTGACGCGCGGCGACGTGCGCGCCGTCATCTGCAACGCCGCCGACACGGGCAAGTTCGAGGATCTGAGCGGGTTCGCGCGCTTCAGCGTGGGCACGGCCGACGGCTGGACCGATCTGCACGAGGCCGCCGAGCGGCCGTGGGCGCCGCTGCCGCACCCGCGCACGAGGACGACCGATCCGCTGCTGCGCTACTTCACGTCGGGCACGACGTCGAAGCCCAAGCTCGTCGAGCACTCGCAGGTGTCGTATCCCGTCGGCCACCTGTCGACGATGTACTGGATCGGCGTGCGCCCCGGCGACACGCACCTGAACATCTCGTCGCCCGGCTGGGGCAAGCACGCCTGGAGCAGCTTCTTCGCCCCGTGGATCGCCGAGGCGACGATCTTCGTCTACAACTACGCGCGCTTCGACGCCGCGGCCCTGCTGGCCGAGCTGCGCCGCCGCGAGGTGAACACGTTCTGCGGCCCGCCCACCGTGTGGCGCATGCTCATCGGCGCCGACCTCGGCGAGCGCCCGCCGGCGCTGCGCGAGCTGCTCTCGGCGGGCGAGCCCCTGAACCCCGAGGTCATCTCGCGCGTGGAGCGGGCGTGGGGGCTGACGATCCGCGACGGCTTCGGGCAGACCGAGACCACGGCGCAGATCGGCAACACTCCCGGGTCGCCGCTCAAGCCCGGATCGATGGGCCGCCCCCTGCCGGGCTACCCCGTCGTGCTGCTCGACAGCGAGACGGGCCAGCCCGTCGAGGGCGTCGGCGAGGGCGAGCTCGGCCTCGACCTGTCGCGACCGGTGCTGTCGCTCATGACCGGCTACTGGGGCGACCCCGATCGCACGGCGGCGGCGACGCGCGACGGCTACTACCGCACGGGCGACGTGGCGGCGCGGGACGAGGACGGCTACATCACCTACATCGGCCGCACCGACGACGTCTTCAAGGCCAGCGACTACAAGATCAGCCCGTTCGAGCTCGAGTCGGTGCTCATCGCGCACCCCGCGGTCTCCGAGGCGGCCGTCGTTCCGGCGCCCGACCCTGTGCGCCTCGCCGTGCCGAAGGCGTACATCGCCCTCGCGCCGGGGCGCGAGCCGAGCGCGGAGGTGGCCGAGAGCATCCTGCGCCACTGCCGCGAGAACCTCGCGCCCTACCTGCGGGTGCGCCGCGTGGAGTTCTTCGAGCTGCCGAAGACGATCTCGGGCAAGATCCGCCGCGTCGAGCTGCGGGCGCGCGAGGAGCACCCCGACACCGACTTCTCGGCCGAGTACCGCGAGGAGCACTTCCCCGGCCTGCGGCGCCGCTGAGGCGTCCGCTGCCGAACGCGCCGGGTGCCCGAGCGCGTCAGCGCAGGGAGCGTGCCACGTCGAGGACCGGCGCGAGCGACTCCTCCTCGCCGACCGAGATGCGCACGCCCTCCGGGAAGGGCCGCACGATGAGCCCGGCGTCGTCGAACGCGCGCGCCACGGCGGGGTCGGCGGTCGGCAGCCACACGAAGTTCGCCTGCGAGTCGGGCACGTCCCAGCCGGCGGCGCGCAGGCCGGAGACGAGCCGGTCTCGCCGCTCCGCGATCACGGCGACGCGCTCGGCGATCTCGGCCTCGTGCCGCAGGCTGGCGACGGCCGCCGCCTCGGCCTGCGCCGTGACGGAGAGCGGGATGAGGGTCGCGCGCGCCGCGTCGAGCACGCGCGGGTGCCCGATCGCGTAGCCGACGCGCAGCGCCGCGAGTCCGTACGCCTTCGAGAACGTGCGCAGCACGACGACGTTCGGGTGCCGCTCGAACACCCGCTCCCCCAGACCGTCGACGGCCGCGTCGTCGGTGACGAACTCGGCGTACGCCTCGTCGAGCAGGATCAGCACCTCGCTCGGCACGCGCGCGACGAAGTCCGCGAACTGCGCGCTCGTGATGACGGGACCGGTCGGGTTGTTGGGCGTGCACAGCAGGATGCAGCGCGTGCGCTCGGTCACGGCGGCTGCCATGGCGTCGAGGTCGTGCCCGCCGTCGGCGCGGTTCGGCACCTCCACGCCGGTCGCCCCCGCCACGAGCACGAGGCCCGGGTAGGCCTCGAACGAGCGCCACGCGTAGAGCACCTCGTCGCCGGACGAGGCGGCGGCCTGGATGAACGCCGCCAGCAGCGAG
The DNA here is from genome assembly GCF_054782875.1 of Microbacterium petrolearium. Classification (NCBI taxonomy): domain Bacteria; kingdom Bacillati; phylum Actinomycetota; class Actinomycetes; order Micrococcales; family Microbacteriaceae; genus Microbacterium; species Microbacterium petrolearium. Next base: position 65,318 of record NZ_BAAGRQ010000011.1, on the reverse strand, counting down.
ACGCTGCCGGCGCCCACGAGAACCTGCCCGGGGTCCACCCCGTGCTTCGCCCCCAGCGCCTCCCGCAGGCGCGCCGCGGTCGCGTCGGGGTAGCGGTTGAGCGTCGCCTCGGCCCGCACGGCCTCGACCACCCCGGGCAGCGGCTCGAACGGGTTCTCGTTGCTCGAGAGCTTGAACCCGCCCGCTCCGGCGGCCCGCCCTTGCTTGTAGGGCGGCAGCGCCGCGATCTCGGGCCGGATGCGGGGGAGGACGGGCTCGCTGGTCACCCGACGATCCTATGGCGGCGCCCGCGGTGGGCAGATCCGCCCAGATCTGTCCGCCGGCGGCCGCGCCCCTGGGCGCTACCGTTCCTCCAGTACTTCAACCGCTTGAACGACGCCGCGACCCGGCTCAACGCCGGCGCCCAGCTCGCCGTCTGGCTCGTCCTCGGCTCGCAGTTCGCCGGCCTGGCCGGCGCCGACTACCGGATCGTCCTGCCGCTCGTGCTCGTCGCGTGCCTCCTCGCGCTGGCGAGCCTGGCGATCGGCCTGCCCCTCTTCTTCCGCGCGAACCGGCGCCTGCTGCGGGAGCTGGCCGACGCGTCCGGCGCCTACGTCGCGCGGGGCGTCGAGGGCGAGTTCGCTCCCGCGCGGGTCGTGCGCAGCAGGTCGGCCGCGGGCGTGCCCGGATTCCTGGCCGGCTACCCCACCCCCGTGGAGCCCACGGCCCGCATCGTGGTGCTGCACGCGCTGGCCGCGCAGGGCCCGCGCCGGGTGCTCGCGCTCGTGCCCGCGTCGTGGCAGCCGCGCCTGCCCAATCGCGCCCTCGCCGCCGTGCGCCTCGCCTCCCCCGACACCGACGTCGCCGTGCTGGACGGCCGGGTCGACGCCGCCACGCTCGGGCAGATCGCGGCCGATCCTCGCTGGCGGACGTCGCTGCCCCACGGTCCCATCGGCCGCGAGCTCGGATGGATCGGCGCCGCGGCGGTCCTCGGCCTGGCTGTCGGATTCGGGGTGCCGATGATCGTGAACGCGCTGATCGGCTGACGGCGCGGCGCCTGCCGTCAGCGGCGCCTGCCGGCGCGTGCGGGAGCCGCGGCTCCCGCCACACGGCGCGCGATGCCAGACTGGGGCCATGCGCTTCCTCATCCGCTCGATCGTGAACGGCTTCGGCATCTGGGTGCTCACCCTGATCCCGTTCCTGCAGATCACCGTCACGGCGTTCCCGCCGGCCGACGACCTGCAGCTGGTGCTCACGCTCGCGCTGCTGGGCGCGCTGTTCGGCCTCGTGAACACCGTGATCGGCACGATCATCAAGATCGTCGCGTTCCCGCTGTTCGTGCTCACGCTGGGGCTCATCTCGCTGCTGCTCAACGGCGTGCTGCTCATGATCACCGCCTGGATCACGAGCTTCTGGGGCTGGGGCCTGTCGACGGGCGACTTCTGGCCGGCGGTGCTCGCCGGCATCCTGCTGAGCATCATCAACTGGGTGTTCGGGATCGTGCTGCGGCCCCAGGCGAAGAAGGGCCGCTGACGCCGCCACGGCTCATTCCTCCTCGATCCGGGTCGCGCTGTACTCGGTGACGTCGACGTCGACCGCTCCGTCGAGCGCGGCGAGCGCCTCGCGCACGGCCCCGACGCGGGGATCGTCGCTCGCGTCGACCATGGCGGCGGTCTCGGCGTAGGCGTCGAGCCGGTGCGCCGGCACCGTGTACTCCTCGCTCCCGATCGACGGATCGAACAGGCGCTCCACGACGAGGCTGTCGGGCGATCCGGCCCCCGCCGCCATGCCGCCGCTCGCCAGCAGGGCGACCGGATCGTCGGTGTGGCGCACCGCGACCGCGAGGGTGCCCGGCTCGGTCTGCGCGTCGACCGGCGAGCCGAAGCCGATGTTCGTGGCCACCTCGTAGCCGCCCTCCACCGCCAGCCGCGCGCCGATCATCGCGCCCTGGCTGAAGCCGGCGATGTGCAGCACATCGCCGGGCTGCGCCCCCGCACGCTCGAGCGCCTCCTGTGTGGCCTGGAACGAGGCCGAGCGCTCGCCGCCGTACAGCTCGACGTTGGAGCGCCAGTCCCACGCGTCGTCGTCGCCGCCATGCGTGCCGGCGAGGTACACCGCGAACTGGCGCGACCCGTCCGGCATCGTGTACCTCTCCACCCGCACCCGGGCGTCGCCGCCGGACGGGATCCGCCGCGCCACCTCCTCGAGCCCGGTGGGGGCGACCGCGGCGCCCACGCTCGTCACCCGCACCCGCACCGGCTCCGCCGCACCGGTCAGGCGTGCGCCGGCCGGCACGACGCCCAGCCCGAGCGCGGGCACGTGCATGCGCAGGAACATCGGCAGCAGCATCAGCACAGACAGGAGCGTCCCCCGCAGCCCGTGGAGAATCGGCTCCAACGGGATGGCGTACCCCGGCGGCGGCGGTGCGGACCTCCACTGCCGCTCGAACTCCACGCCGACCTCGGCGCGCCACTGCGCCAGCAGCGCGTCGGCCTGCGCCAGCGCGGCGGGATCCGCCGACTCCATCGCCGCGATCCGCTCCTCGATCCCGCGGAGCTCGCGCTCCGCCGCCGGCCCCTCCCCCGGCCACTGCCGCATCAGCTCCGCGAGCACGCGCAGCTCCACCAGCTCGTAGGCGTCGGCCACCGTGCGGATGCGGCTCGCGAGGTCGTCGAGGTCGGGGCCGACCCGGGAGATCCGGTCCTGCAGCGCGGGGACATCCCAGTACGTCGGGCTCAGCAGGGCGAGCTCCCGCATCCTCCAGGCCGCGTCGTCGGCCTCGGCGGCCGCGGAGTCGACCCAGCCGCGCGCCTCGTCCACGCGTGCCGCCAGCTCGCGCAGCTCGCCGGGGTCGACGGCGATCGCTCCTCCCGCACGGATCTCGAGGGTCATCGCGCCTCCTATCCCACCGCGGCGCGCAGCCCGGCCGCCACCTTGTCGCACGCCACGGCCGCGTCCAAGGCGGCGCCCGCCCGCTCCTCCAGCTCGGCCTGCGCGGCGTCGCCGGCCGGCGATTCCCACATCGCGCTGCGTCGCGCGGCGCGGATGATCATCGCCGCCGTGGTCAGGTCGTCGGAGGCCCGCCGCAGCGACGCGCACATCGCCTCCACCACCTCGTCGATCTGCGTCGCGCTCGTCATGGCTCCACGATCCGCGATGGCGGCCGCCGGCGGGGCGCGCGAGCGGCGGATGTGGACGGCTCCCGCGCCTTCGCACGCTGTGAGCGAGCGGACGCCGCGCCCGATGCGCGGCCGGCCTTGGGACGACGGGGGTCGCACCGCCAGAATGGCCGCATGCCCTCGGATGCCTTCCGCGTCGTCTTCGTGTGCACCGGCAACATCTGCCGGTCGCCCATGGCGGAGGTCGTGTTCCGGCACCTGGCGACCGCCGCGGGCCTCGGCGACCGGGTCGTCTCCGCGAGCGCGGGCACCGGCGACTGGCACGTCGGCGAGCGCGCCGACGCCCGCACGATCGAGGCGCTGCGGCGACGGGGCTACGACGGGTCGCTGCACCGGGCCAGGCAGTTCGCCGCGAGCGACTTCCGCGACAACGACCTGGTCGTGGCGCTGGATCGCACGCACGAGCGGATCCTGACCAGCTGGGCGCGCACCGACGAGGACCGAGACAAGATCGCGCTGCTGCTGTCGTTCGATCCGGAGGCGGAGGGCCGGGACGTGCCCGATCCGTACTACGACGACGACGCGGCCTTCGACGAGGTGCTCGGTATGATCGAACGATCCGGTCGGGCGCTGTTTCGTCAGCTGGAGCCCGCCCTTCGTCCGCGATCCTGAGGACTCCCGTGAGCGATTTCCCGCCCCAGCCCCTGAGCCCGCTCGACGGCCGCTACCGCGCCGCGGTGTCGCCGCTCGCCGACTACCTCTCCGAGGCCGGCCTGAACCGCGCCCGCGTCGAGGTCGAGGTGGAGTGGATCCTGTCCCTCACCGACCACGCGCTGTTCGGCACCCGCCCGCTGCCGCTGGAGACGAAGCAGCAGCTGCGCGCGCTGTACCTGACGTTCGGCCAGGACGCGATCGACTGGCTCGCCGAGAAGGAGTCGGTCACCCGCCACGACGTGAAGGCCGTCGAGTACCTCGTGCGCGACCGGCTGTCGCAGCTGGGGCTGGACGACATCGCCGAGTTGACCCACTTCGGCTGCACGAGCGAGGACATCAACTCGCTCGCCTACGCCCTCACGGTCAAGCGCGCCGTCACGCGCGTGTGGCTGCCGAAGCTCAAGGAGGTCGCCGCGCGGCTGCGCGGCCTGGCCCTCGAGCACGCCGACGCCGCGATGCTCTCGCGCACGCACGGCCAGCCCGCCACGCCCACCACCATGGGCAAGGAGCTCGGGGTGTTCGTCTGGCGACTCGAGCGCGTGATCCGCCGCCTCGAGCAGACCGAGTACCTCGGCAAGTTCTCGGGCGCGACCGGCACCTGGTCGGCGCACCTCGCCGCCGCGCCCGAGGTGGCATGGCCCAACATCGCGCGCGAGTTCGTCGAGCGCCTGGGCCTGACGTTCAACCCCGTCACGACGCAGATCGAATCGCACGACTGGCAGGTCGAGCTCTACGACGCCGCCAAGCACGCCGGCGGCATCCTGCACAACCTCGCGCAGGACATCTGGACGTACATCTCGCTCGGCTACTTCGCCCAGATCCCCGTGGCCGGCGCGACCGGATCGTCGACGATGCCGCACAAGATCAACCCGATCCGCTTCGAGAACGCCGAGGCGAACCTCGAGATCGCGGGCGGCCTGTTCACCACGCTCGCGCAGACACTCGTCACGTCGCGGCTGCAGCGCGACCTCACCGACTCCACGACGCAGCGCAACATCGGCGTCGCGTTCGGACACTCCCTGCTCGCGCTCGACAACCTGTTGCGCGGCCTCGGCGAGATCTCGCTCTCGCGCGACGTGCTGCTGGCCGACCTCGACACCAACTGGGAGGTGCTCGGCGAGGCGATCCAGACGGTCGTGCGCGCCGAGGTGGTCGCCGGGCGCTCGCAGATCACCGATCCGTACGCGCTGCTCAAGGAGCTCACGCGCGGTCGCCGCGTCGGGCCCGCGGACCTCGCGGAGTTCGTGAGGGGCCTCGACATCGGCGACGAGGCCAAGCAGCGCCTGCTCGCCCTCACCCCCGCGACCTACACGGGCCTCGCCGAGCAGGTCACCCGCACCTACCTCTGACGAGGGCAGTCCTCCCCATCCCGCTCCCGGTCCGTCCGCCCCTAGCATCGATGCGGACGGATCTGGAGGGAACAAGATGACCGGTCTCGTGGATATCGACTTCGGCGTCATGCGTCGCGCCTCGGCAACGCTCTCCTCTGCGGCGGGCGACCTGGAGGACGCGGCATCGCGTGCACGGCAGGCGGACGTCTCCACCTCGGCCTTCGGGCTCATGAACCTCCCGTTCGGCAGCGCGCTGCCCCCGCTGTCCGAGCTCGTCGAGGCGCTGATCTCGACGGGGTCGGCGGCCTGCGTGACGCTCGCGAGCGACGTCGACGCCGCTCGCCAGGCGTTCGAGGACGTCGATGCCGATTCCGGCGCGCGCTACACGGCCGCCGAGGCCGACCTCGCCGGACAGAAGGCCCTCCAGTGACGGCGGCCGCGGCCACCGCGATCCGGAACGGGTCGTGGGCGCAGGGCGGGACGGCCGCGTTCCGAACGGACTTCAGCAGCCCCGGCGGTGTCGCCGCGACGATCGTGGGGTTCGCCCTCGAGTACGTGGCTCCGCTGAACGAGTGGCTCGACGATCTGGTCGGCGACGAGGGCCAGGTGCGGGCGTTCGCCGACGACTGGCGCCGCGCAGCGAACATCATCGACGCCGTGGAACAGGACCTCCACGCGGCAGACAACCGCCTCGACGTGCTCGAGGGCCGCACGGCACGCGCGATGAGGAAGCGGTTCGACGAGCTCCGGTCGCGCCTGGAGCTGACGTCCGAGAGCACCTCGGCCATCGCCGAGGCGCTCGAGCTCGCGTCGCAGATCGTCACGATGGTCCACGACGCGGTCGTCGGGGCGCTCTCGGAGCTGGCGGGTCTCGTCGGAGACCTGTTCGGCTTCGAGCTGAGCCTGCACTCCCTCGACCCGTTCGACCGGGTCGAGAAGCTCCAGAAGCTCATGGACCGCGCCTGGTACTTCATCGAGATGTGCGGGGCGCTCATCCAGCGGATGTTCGACGCCTTCACGCAGCTCATCGCGCTGATCCAGGCGCTGTGGCCGCTGCTGCTCGAGGCGCTGAAGGTCCTGCGCGAGATCGCCGCCGAAGCGGCGCCGTACATCGGCGCCTCGCTGGGGCCGACGCTCGGCGCCGTCGGCGGCTTCGGCCTCGGCGGCATCCCCGGCGCCATCGCCGGAGGCCTCGGTGGCGGGGCTGCCGGTTGGGCCCTGGGCGGCGGCGCCTCGACGCTTCTGCAGAACGACGCGCGCGTCACCGAGGTCCACCCCGATGACCTCACGATGGAACAGTACGACTACTACCTCAAGGCGCAGGAGGTCGATCGGCTCGGGTCCCTCGCCGATCTCGTCCAGCAGAACACCTACACCGACGGCATGGGCGGCTCGGAGCAGTCGGTCGTCGACGTCAAGAAGATCCGGGTCGGCGACGAGTACCGCTGGGTCGTGTCGCTGCCGTCGACGCAGGACTGGAACATCCCGACGGACGCAGGGGCCACGAACGACCTCAACTCCAACGTCGCGCTGATGACCATGGACAATGAGCTGCTGCGCACGCAGTACGAGCGCGCGGTGTACCAGGCGATGCAGGACGCCGGCGTGCCCGACGGCGCCGAGGTCGTGTGGACGGGCTTCAGCCAGGGCGGCATCATGGCGGCCAACCTGGCCGAGAACTCGCCGTATTCCACGGTCGGCGTCGTGACGAACGGCTCCCCGACCGGCACCTTCGACCTCGATCCCGACATCCCCGTCTACTCCTTCCAGCACGCGACGGATCCCGTCCCCCATCTGGACACGGTCATCGGAGCGAACGGCTCGTCCCCCCACCCGAACCACCACACGATCACGCTGCCGAACCCGACGTCCAATCCGGTCGACGTGATGGAGATCCACAAGAACGACAACTATGCGCAGAGCGTGGCCGCGTGGGAGACTCAGATGCAGGACGACCCGTCGTACCAGGAGTTCCTGGGACTCGTATCGGGTGAGGTCGTCGACCACCAGCAGCACCGTTGGAACGAGTGACGTGCGCAGAGGCTATCGAATCGCAGCGGCGATCGCGGGGGCTGCCGCACTGGCGGCGACGCTCGTCGGATGCGCCGCGGGAAGTGCGGATCGGCTCCCGGCCGCGCTGGAGGAGGCCGACGATCGCGTGACCGCGGTCGAGACATCCACGGGGTACGAGGGCTTCGCGCAGTACCTGTCCGTCGGGGTCGACATCGACGACGACTCGATGACCGAGGCGCAGCTGCGCGCCATGCTCACCGTCATCGCCGACAACGCCGGGTCGGGATTCGAGCGGATCTCGCTGGGCGTGCGCGACGGCCGCCGGCCGGGCGTGCACGAGGGGTACATCGACCTGGGCGGGCTCGCCGAGCAGCTGGGCCTCCCGCTCGCCGACGACGACACCTCCATCCTCATCAAGATCATGTGGGACGATCTCGTTGCCGCGCGCGCGGGGTGGGAGTGAGCATGACGGACCCGCTCGCCGGCTTCGCCGAGATCCTGGAGAACTCATGACCGACCCACTCAGCGGCCTCGCGGCGGCGCGCGAGCGCGTGCAGCAGCAGATGGACCAGGCCCGGCGCCGGCAGGAGGCCATCCACCGCCTGTCGCGGGAGATCGAAGACACCACCTCGCGCGCCAGCTCTCCGCGCGGCGAGGTGACGGTCGTCGCGACGGCGAAGGGCGCCGTATCGGCCGTCGAGCTCGGCGGCGCCGCGATGGATCTCGCCCCGCAGGCGCTCGGCGAACTCCTCACAAGCACCATCCGCGCGGCGCAGAAGGCGGCGGCGGAGCAGGCGCTCGCGCTCACCGAGAACACGCTCGGCAACGGCGCCTTCACCGCCGAGCTGCGCGCCGACATCGCGCAGCGCTACGGCGACGACGGTCCCGAGCCCGACGACTACCTCTCCCGCTTCACCGCCCGCTGACCGCGGCGGTTCTCGAGGCTCAGTCCTGCGCGCGCAGCGCCTCGTCCTCGAGCAGCCCGAGGTCGTCGCGGGTGACGAGGTTCGACGACACCGCGTACTCGACCAGGCGCGCGCGGCGGTTCGTCGCCAGCTTGCCGGGGCCGCCGCGCAGCCCCTGCACGCCCATGCGGTCGAGCTTGTCGCAGACGTTGTCGAGCTTGCGGTTGAACTTGCTCATCGTCCAGCCGAGGCGCTGTGCGGCGGCCGTGCTCGACGGCAGCTCGCTCATGCTCACGCCGTCGCGGCGCAGCATCGGCTCGGCCAGCGCGACGATGAGCAGCTTCTGCAGCGGGGTGAAGCTCACCGGCATCACGGTGGTCTCACCGCTGACCTGGTTCTGGATCGACGACGAGACCGCGAAGGGAGCCTCGTCGGCGTGCAGGTTGAGCTCGTAGGTCGTGGGCCCGGCCGTGAAGACCACGACGCTCTCGGCGAAGACGATCGGCATGCGCGCGCCGGGCGAGAGCCACGACTGCACCGCACCGCCCGCGCTCGAGACCGTCGCCGACAGGCGCGATCCCACGTTCGCGAGCCACCAGAGCCCGTCGTAGAACGAGATCTCCAGGAAGATGCGGTGCAGGTACTGGTTGTCGTCCACCTCGAGGTCGCCCTCGCGACCGATCGTGAACTGCTGATCGGGCGCCAGCTCGTGCCATTCGCCCGCGAACTCCACGCGCAGCTTCTTGGTCGAGCTCATCCCCGAGGGAATCGTCGATTCCTCGATAGCCCCAGTGTCATGTGCCATGAAAGCCCCTGTCCCCCGCGCAGGATACTGGCCGCGCGATCCATGGGCATTCTAGGGGAGATGTGGGGACCGTTGGGGATCAGGATCCGTCTTCGCCGCGAGTGCCCTCGTCGGCGGCCCGATCCTTCGGCTCACGGCGCAGCAGAACGGGCCCGTCGACCGGCCGCTCCACGTCGGCGGGATCGATCGCCAGCAGCAGCAGCGAGAGGATCAGCAGCACGGCGATGAACGACACGCCCGCGACGATCCCCGCGACCGCCCATGCCCGCAGCACGTCCTCGCCGGGGATCGCCTGCCAGGCTCCCATCGCCATCGCGGTGACGAGGCCGGCGAACGCCGCGGCGACGAACGCGATCCCCACCAGCTGCACGGGGCGCATGAGGTCGCGGCGTCGGCTCTTGTCGGTCACTGCGGGTCCTTCGGGGTCGGGGCGGAGGGGATCGGGGTGGCCGGGTCGGCGTCCGCGGAGGTCGTCTGCAATGCGCTCGCGGCGCGCGGCGAGAGGCCGGCGATCCCGAACCAGACGGCGAGGATGGCGGCGTAGCCGCCGAGCAGGCCCACGGCGATGATCGTGCCGGTGAGGGTGAACGAGCGGCCCGCGTCCTCGATGAAGTAGTCGAGTCGGTAGCCGGCGGGCACGAGGAGCACGGCGAGCGCCAGGACGAGGCCGAGCACGCCGGCGACGATCGTGTCGCGGGCCGTCTCGCGGCCGGCGCGGCGCTCCACGAGCCCGATGACGACCTCCACGAGGCCCGCGAGCAGACCCCAGGCGATGAGCACGGCGAACAGCATCGTGGTGCTACGCAGCTGCGGCAGCCCGCTCACGACGCCGGCGACGAGGTAGACGGTCGCGAGCAGCACGAACCGGCCGCGCTGGCCCTGCGGCTGCACGAGCCACACCGCGAGCCCCAGCACGGCGGCGGTCGTCACGGCGAAGCCGCTGAACACCGCCAGGCCGACCTCGGCGGAGTGATCCGGCGAGAACGTGATCATCACGGCGGCGATCGCCGCGAACAGGGCGCGCAGCAACTGCACGTGCCGGGCCGTCATAGTCACCGGATCATCCTATTCCGGCCACCTGGGAGAACGATTCGGCAGGGGCCGGGGCGGCGCCCGGCTACAACGGCGTGCCAGGCCCTCGCAAGGCATTGCGTCCCGGCGCCCGCGCGGCAAGGCTCGGGGCATGCAGAACCGACGCGTCGCGCACCGACCGCGCCGGCGGAGGCCGTGGCTCCGGGTTGCGGCGCTGCTCGCGGCGGCCCTCTCCCTCCCCGCCTGCGGGCTCAGCATCCCCTCCGATCCGGACGGCACGCTCGACCGCGTGAGCGGCGGCACGCTGCGGGCGGGAGCGTCCGCGGATCCGAGGCTCGTCGAGGTGCGCGGCGGCGAGCCGGAGGGGCCCCTCGTGGACCTCGTCGAGGAGTTCGCCGATCGGATCGACGCGGACACCGAGTGGACGGTGGCGAGCGAGGAGAGCCTCGTGACCGGCCTCGAGGAGGGGCGGCTCGACCTCGCGGTCGGCGGCTTCACCGATGCGACGCCGTGGTCGGATCGGGTCGGCCTCACGCGCGGCTACCCCGGCATCCCGGGCGCGGACGGGCGGCCCATCGCCGTGCTCGTGCCCCTGGGCGAGAACGCCATGCTCGCCGAGCTCGAGGCCTTCCTCGACGAGGAGGTCGGATCGTGACCCGATTCGGGCGCACCGATCTGCCGGAGCGCGAGCGGGCCGCGCTGCGCAGCGCCGTGCGCTGGGAGCTGTTCACGATCGGCTACACGCTCGTGACGATCACGCTCGTCGCGTTCGTCGTCGGCAACTCGCAGGCGATGAAGACCGCCTGGATCGAGGACATGCTCTCGCTGCTGCCGCAGCTCGCCTTCCTCGTCGCGCTGCTGTTCGTGCGCCGGCGCCCGTCGAAGGCGCATCCCTACGGCCGGCATCGCGCGATGGGGGTCGGCCACCTCGTGGCCGGTGTGGCTCTGCTCGCCGTCGGCGCGAACCTCGCCGTCGAGGCGGTCGTCGGCCTCATCGCCGCCGAGCATCCCACGATCGGCACGGTCCGGCTGTTCGGCGAGACCGTGTGGCTCGGCTGGCTCATGGTGGGCGTCATGGCGCTCATCGTGATCGGGCCGCTGTTCTACGGCCGCGCCAAGGCGAAGCTCGCCCCCGTGCTGCACAACAAGCTGCTCTACGCCGACGCCGACATGGCGCGGGCCGACTGGCACACGAACGCCGCGTCGATCGTCGGAGTGCTGGGCGTGGGCGCCGGAATCTGGTGGCTGGACGGCGCGGCCGCCCTGTTCATCTCGCTCGGCATCATCTGGGACGGGCTGCGCAACACGCGCGCCGCGATCACCGACCTCATGGATCGGCGCGCCCGCACGCACGACGACGGCGAGCCCCATCCGCTCATCGCCGAGACGGTCGGCTACCTGCGGTCGCTGCCGTGGGTGACGCGGGCGGCGGTGCGGATGCGCGACCAGGGCCAGGTGTTCCACGTGGAGGCCTTCGTTGTGCCGCGCCGGGGCCGGGTGACGCTCCGGCAGCTGCGCGACGCGTCGGACGGCGTCGCGCAGCTGGACTGGAAGATGCAGGACGTGGTCGTCGTGCCGGTCGATCGGCTCCCCGAGGAGGCCGACCGCAGCACCTGACGCGACGGGCGGGCACATAGGCTGGACGTCCCCCGATCGAGGAGCCCATGTTCGACAGCCCGCTCTCGAGGTCGGCGTATGAGGTGCTCGGCGTCGACCCCTCCGCCGACGTCGACGCGCTCCGCCGGGCCTTCCGCCTGCGCCTGCGCCAGACCCACCCCGACGCCGGGGGCGAGGCCGCGGAGTTCATCGACGTGCAGCGCGCGTGGGAGCTCGTCGGCACGGAGGAGGCACGCGTCGCCTACGATCGCGGCCACGGGTTCGTCGGCGACTCCGACTGGCGCGGCTGGAGCGCGCCGCCCGCGCCGCGCGACTCCCGCCTCCGCTACCGTGTGCGAAAGGCCCGGAACCTCGGTCCGGGCCTTTCGCCGTTCCCGGGGGACGCTCACTCGCGGCACAGATCCCGGATCGCGGCGGTGATGCTGTGCCGGGAGCCGGTCGGGCGGGCCTCGCCGAGGTGCGTGCCGGCGAAGCACTCCCAGCCGTCGCCGATGGCGCAGACGTAGCCCTTGACGGTGCCGTCGAGCACGATCTGGTAGCAGTCCAGGCCGACGGGGACGATCGTCGCCTCCGGGGCACGGCCCAGCGCGGGGTGGCCGGAGGACATCGGCGCGTAGGCGCCGGCACTGCGTCGAGCGGGGGTGGGATCTGCGGTCAACGTCATCGTCTGTCCTGCCTTTCGGCCAGTGGATGGTGCTCTGACCAGCATCCCGATCGCGACGGCGGAACCGGAATCGGCGAGGGAGGGTTGACGATCGTATGCCTGCCGGGCTATACGCGACGGCGCCCCGGATCGCAGGGATCCAGGGCGCCGTCGAGCGGTGCGTCAGGCGTAGTCGTAGAAGCCCTTGCCGACGCCGCGGCCGAGGCGGCCGGTGTCGATGTAGTCCTTCTTGATGCGCTCGGCGAACTCGCGCTGGACCGGGTCGGCGCTGTCCTTGTTGAGGTTGTAGGGCGTGACCATGCCCACCACGTCGAAGATCTGGAACGGGCCCAGGGGAGCGCCGGTCGCCTTGCGCCAGGTGAGGTCGATCGTCTCGATGTCGGCGACCCCCTTCACCCAGAGGGCGGCGGCGGCTCCGAGCAGGGGGACGAGGAGCGAGTTGAGCACGTAGCCCGGCTGCTCCTTCTTGACCCGGATCGCGACCATGCCGATCTCCTCGGCGAACTGGGCCACCTGCTCGAACACGGCGGGGTCGGTCTGGGACTGCGCCATGACCTCGCCGGTGTTGTTCTTCCACACCTCGTTGGCGAAGTGCAGGGCGAGGAACTTCGACGGGCGATCCGTCGCGCTGACGATGTCGCTCGGCAGCAGCGTGGACGAGTTGGTGCAGAAGATCGTCTTCTCGGGAGCGACGGCCGAGACCTTCGCCCACGTGTCGCGCTTGATGTCGAGGCGCTCGGGCACGGCCTCGATGATGATGTCGGCGTCCGACACGGCATCGGCCAGGTCGCTCGTCGCCCGGATGCGCGCCACGGCGGCGTCGAGCTTCTCCGGCGTCGCGTCGGGCAGGTCGCGCAGGTACAGCGGCTTGAGGTACTCCCAGCGCTCGGGCAGCTTGGCGAGGATCTCATCGCTGATGTCGTACGCGACGACGGTCTTGCCGAAGTACGCGGCCTGGAAGATGATCTGCGATCCCAGCACACCCGTGCCGAGAACGGTGAGGTTCTGCATGACTCCTTCTTTCTGAACAGTCACCAACCACTCTCCTCCCTGCATCGAAGGCACAGGATCGGACGGATGGGCGTGAGCGAACTGGTGACAGGTTCGGTTTAGGCCGCGAGTGTGAGCGGCTCGGCTAGCTTGGCTTCGAACCCGATGGGCGTCAAGCCGCCGAGGGTGTCCTGGGCGCGCTGGCGGTGATACTTCCGCTCGATCCAAACGACGATGGCGAGTCGCAGCTCCTGCCGGGTCGCCCACCGCTGCTGGTTGAGAACGTTCGTTTGCAGCAGTGACCAGAAGCTCTCCATGGCCGCGTTGTCGCCGGCGGCGCCGACTCGTCCCATCGATCCGACCATGTGGTGACGGCGTAACTCGCGGACCATCGCGCGGCTGCGAAACTGGCTGCCCCTATCGGCGTGATGCAGCCGGCGACCTCACCGCGGCGCGCGACAGCATTTCGGACGGCGTCTACGGCGAGCTTCGCGGTCATCCGGTCGCTGATCGAGTAGCCGACGATGCGGTTGGAGAACACGTCCTTGATCGCGCAGCAGTAGAGCTTGCCTTCGCTCGTCCAGTGCTCCGTGATGTCCGTGAGCCAGAGCCGGTTCGGTGCATCGGCGCGGAACACCCGCTGGACGTGGTCGTCGAACACGGGCGGCCCGGCCTTCTTCCCCTTCCCGCGTCGCCGGCGTTGCGCGGACGAGAGAATCCCGGCCTGCGAGCACAGCTTCCACGCCGTCCGCCGGCTCATCCGCCACCCCGCCCGGCGGGCTTCGTCGGCGAGGTATCGGTAGCCGAACATCGGGTCGTCGTGGTGCGCGTCATGCAGCGCGTTGATCCGATATGCGCGGAGCACGTCCGCGTCCCGGACGGGGTCGTTGCGCCACCGGTAGTAGGGCTGGCGGGCGAGCTTCAGGACCCGGCACGACACCGTCACGGGGATCCCCGCGTCGGCGAGCTCAGATACGAGCGGGTACGTCATTTTGGGGAGCCACCAAGCCGCAGGTTCGCCTGCGACAGATACGCCGCCGCACGGCGGAGGACCTCGTTCTCCTGCTCGAGCAACCGGATCCGCTTCTTCAACTCCCGCGCCTCGGCGGCGTCCGCGGCGGTCTGGCCGGGACGGTTACCGTCTTCGACGTCGGCTTGACGGAGCCAGTTCTGCAACGTCGCTTCGCTGATACCGAAGTCGGCGGCGATCTGTTTGATGGTGACGCCGCTACCGAGGGCGACAGCGCGTTGACGTTCAGGGCTGCGGGTACTCCCACTCCCAACCGCCTTGTCCCGTCATGTCCAACACGATCACGCCGGTCGCGGTCGGCACGTCGAGCACCATGCTCCCCGCCACTCGCTCGCCGGGGCCGACCACGGACGGAATCATCTCTGCGTCGGTCAGGCACGACCAGGCCGCCATCGAGTTCGGGTCTCCGTTGAAGGTGGTGCCGTTCTCGGCGATCACCTTCCATGTTCCGTTGAAGTACATCTGATCCGCGAACGCGGAGGTCGTCTCACCCTCGAGGTCGATCTTGACGAAGTGACCGTTCTCGGGGCTCTCGGCGAACTCACCCGTGCACCCGGGATCGACAGTGATCGAGGTGACGACGAAGGACGCGTCAAGGGCGTCGATCGAGTCGCCGAACCCGAACACCTCGCCGACCCGCTTGACCAGGTTGCCGCGCGGCGACGTGCCATCACCTGAAGCCTGATCCTCGGTCGGCTCGGGGCTCGGTGTGTTAGGCACCGCCGGTTCGATAGTCGGCGTGCTGGGCGCGGGAGCGGGCTCCGTCGGCGCGGTGGGCGCGCATCCAACGACGACCACGGCAGCGGCCGCGATGATGGCCCCGAGGGCAATCTTGTGCATGAGGTGACGTCGCCTTCGTGGGACGGCCGCTTGCGAATCGGCCAGCATCGTCGCTCGCAAGCCACCGTGGGGTGGACTGTGCGATACCCGGATGAAGCCAGGGTAGTGGTGGGGTGCGACATTTCCCGAGCACGGGAAGCGGTGGACGGAAGTGACACGGCGCCCCTCCCGGGATCGGGAGGGGCGCCGCCGGTCGGGTAACCGCTTATTCGTCTCCGCCGAAGCCCGAGGGGGCCATGTCGGTGAAGCGGGAGAAGTGTCCCTGGAAGGCGACCTCAATCGTCGCCGTCGGTCCGTTTCGGTGCTTGGCCACGATGAGATCCGCCTCGCCGGGGCGGGTGTCCTTGTCGTAGACCGAGTCTCGGTGCAGCAGGATGACCATGTCGGCGTCCTGCTCGATCGATCCCGACTCGCGGAGGTCGCTGACCTGCGGGCGCTTGTCGGTGCGCTGCTCGGGGCCACGGTTCAGCTGCGACAGCGCGATGACGGGTACCTGGAGCTCCTTGGCGAGGAGCTTGAGCGCGCGCGAGAACTCCGAGACCTCCTGCTGTCG
This sequence comes from Microbacterium petrolearium, assembly GCF_054782875.1. NCBI lineage: Bacteria > Bacillati > Actinomycetota > Actinomycetes > Micrococcales > Microbacteriaceae > Microbacterium > Microbacterium petrolearium. Next base: position 49,726 of record NZ_BAAGRQ010000011.1, on the reverse strand, counting down.
TGACTCGACGCGCTTGCCGCTCGTCATCAGCTGCAGGTAGTCGATGATCACCATGCTCAGGCCCACGCGCTGCTTCAGCCGCCGGCACTTGGCGCGGATCTCGACGAGCGTCATGTTCGGGCTGTCGTCGATGTACAGCGGGGCGTCGTGGATGCGCCCCTGCGTCTGCGCGACCGTGGTCCAGTCGCGCGAGTCGAGCATGCCCTTGCGCAGGTTCTGCAGCGGGATCGCGCCCTCCGCGCTGAGCAGGCGCATGGCGATCTCGGCCTTGCCCATCTCGAGCGAGAAGAACACGGCCGGCTTCTGGTGCTTGATTGCCGCTGCACGGGCGAAATCGAGCGCCAGCGTCGAGTTGTGGGTGGGGATCATCGACTCGCCGGCGAGGTACAGGTGCTCGTCGTTGTCAACCTGCACGCACCGCACGGGCACGCTCTCGATCGGTCGCACAGCCGTCACGTACCGGCGGCCGATGCGCGTGGCGTTCGACGGGCGCTCCTGGGCGTGGAGCGCGCGCTTGCGCTCGAGCCAGAAGACGTCGTCGGTCGTCGAGAAGTTCAGGATGTACGCCGTCGATGATGCCTCGCTGCGACCGCGCACCCGCTTGGTGGTGCGGCCGCAGCGATACCCGAGCCCCACGATCAGCTCGTAGACCGAGTCGGCCAGCTTCTTGCTCGTCACCGCGAACTGGCAGGACCCGACGCCGCGGACGACCGAGCCGTCGGTGTCCATCAGTCCCGCGAGCAGCTCGCGGCGCTGCGCCTCCGATGCGCGAAGGTACGCGGAGGGAATGTGCTTGTCGCCGAGCACGCCGAGTCCCCGCAGCAGTGCGGTGAACGAGCCGTGATCGCGGTAGCACGCGGCGCACTGCCACGACTCCCCCGAGAACGGCTTCCCGCAATCCGGGCACGACATGCGCTCAGGGTGCGCGCCCTTGTTCTTCGGGCCGCACGTCCGACCGCACGTGCGCACGTGCGGGTGCCGGGCGATGAACTCCGCGCCGCACACCTCGCAGTCGCGCACCAGCGGCTCACGCTCAAGGAGCTTCAGCGCGTAGAGCATCTGCCCGCGCGCCTCGACGCGCACGCCCTGGCGCGCGATCAGCGCCGGGATCTCGGCCGTCTCGCTCGTCAGCCGGGCGCCGTCGCTGTGGCCGTCACCCAGCCACGCGCCGAGCGCGTAGGGTGCGATCGGCAGGTCGGCCTCGGGAGCCTGGAGCGGCTGCGCGTTGCGGATCGAGTGATTGGCGCGAGCCTCGGCGCCGACCGTCAGCGTCGCGAGCATCTGCTCGGTCGTCACGATCCCGGTACCGCCGGTGCCCCGACGACTCGCGCGCGTCTCGGTCACCCACTGGTGCTCGGCATCGGCGATGATCGTCGAGCCGTCCGAGAAGACGACCTCGTAGGTCGGACGACCGTACATCACCTCGGTCGCCGCCACGACGCGAGTGGGGCGCCCGGCCGCGTCGTAGAGCTCGTCGCCGACCTGCACCTCGCCCATGGTCGTCCATCCACTCGGCGTCGGCAGTGGGGTGTCCAGTGCGAGCGCCTTGCCCATGGCGGGACGGGCGGCGACGACGATCATCTGTCCGCCGTGCAGGCCGTTGGTGAGCGTGTCGAGCTCGGTGAACCCGGTCGGGATGCCGGTCATCTGGCCGTCGCGCCCGCGGGCGGCCTCGATCTCCTCGATCGCCGCGTCGACCGCGACGTTGAGCGGCACGTAGTCCTCGGTGGTCTCGGTGCCCGTGACGCTGTAGATCTCCGCCTGCGACGCGTTGACGAGGTCGGTCGCGTCACCCTGGCCCTGGTACCCCATCTGCACGATACGAGTGCCGGCCTCGACGAGGCGGCGCAGCAGCGCCTTGTCGGCGACGATCTCGGCGTAGTAGCCGGCGTTGGCCGCCGTCGGCACGATCGAGGTGAGGGTGTGCAGGTAGTCGGCACCGCCGGCTCGCTGCAGGTCACCCGTCTTGAGCAGCTCGTCGGTGACGGCGACCACGTCGGTGGGCTCGCCGTGCGAGTACAGCGAGAGGATCGCCTCGAAGATCAGCTCGTGCTTCGGGATGTAGAAGTCCGGCCCTCGCAGCGTCTCGATGACGTCGGCGACGGCGTCCTTCGACAGCAGCATCCCGCCCAGGGTGCTCTGCTCCGCCAGCAGGTCGTTCGGCGGCGTGCGCTCCTGATCCCGGGAGCTACCGAGTCGCTCCTCCGAGATGTCAGCGATCGACACGCGCGCACCACTTCCTCTGCTGGCTTGATCGTTCATCGGGATGGAACCACGGACCTCCGACATCGCGATGGACGTCGAGTCGGGCCTGCCGGTTCACGCTAGGAGTCGTTCACCCCGCCCGCAATTCACCCTGTGGATAACTCTGTGGACGATCCTGGGCAAAACGCCGTGCACGGTGTGGACGCCGCCTGTGGACAGATTTGGACACGCCCGCATCATCGTGCGCAGAAACTGCGCGTAATCAGAGCTTTTCCGATTCCACAGTCTGTGGAGAGAACTGCACTTCAACCTGCACATGAAGGTCGTCGCTCGTCGCATCTTCATCCACATACAGCGCGAGACGGCGCGGATCCCGAAGGACCCGCGCCGTCTCGGCGTGCGCTCAGGGCGTCACTTCTTGAGCGCGACCACCTGGATGTTGATCACGGCGGTCACGTCGTCGTGCAGACGGACGAGAGCCTCGTGCTCGCCGACCGACTTGATCGGCGACGGGATGGTGATCTTGCGCTTGTCGAGGTCGCCCAGGCCGGCCTCGGACACGGCGGCGGCGATGTCCGCCGGCTTGACCGAGCCGAACAGGCGCCCCTCGGCGCCCGCCTTGACGGCGAGCTTGACCTTGCCCTCGGCCAGCTTGCCCTTGAGGGCGACGGCCTCCTCGTGGGTCGCGATCGCGCGGGCCTCGCGGGCGGCGCGGATCGACGCCACCTGCTTCTCGCCACCGCGCGTCCACGCCACGGCGAATCCCTGCGGGATGAGGTAGTTGCGGGCGTACCCGTCCTTGACCTCGACCACGTCTCCGGCGCTGCCCAGGCCGTCGACCTCGTTCGTGAGAATCAGCTTCGACATGGGTGCTCCTTACCGGCCCGCGCCCGCGTAGGGCAGGAGAGCCATCTCGCGAGCGTTCTTGATCGCCTTGGCGATCAGACGCTGCTCCTGCACCGAGACGCCGGTGATGCGACGGGCGCGGATCTTGCCGCGCTCCGAGATGAACTTGCGAAGGGTGGCGACATCCTTGTAATCGATGACGCCGACCCGGATCGACTTCGCGGGAGCGGCGTTCTTCGCGCCCTTCCGCGGCTTGCGGCGGTCGCCGCTCGACTTTCCAGCCATGTTGGGTCCTTAGTGAGAAAGAGAGATCTGGATGGGGTTCCGGCTCAGAACGGGGTGTCGTCGCCGAAGGATCCCGGGGTGCTCCATGCGTCGGCTCCGGCCGATCCCGGAGTCGCCCACGGCTCCTCCGACACCTGCTGGCGGGGCTGCTGCTGCCCGCCGCCGAACTGCTGACCGCCGCCGGATCCACGTGCCACGCGGGTGACCTGCGCGGTCGCGAAGCGGAGCGAGGGGCCGATCTCGTCGACCTCCAGCTCGATCGCGGTGCGCTGGTTGCCCTCGCGGTCCTGGTAGGAGCGCTGGCTCAGGCGGCCCTGCGCGATGACGCGCATGCCCTTGGTCAGCGATCCGGCCACGTGCTCGGCGAAGTCACGCCACACGCTCGCACGGAGGAAGAGGGCTTCGCCGTCCTTCCACTCGCCCGAAGCGCGATCGAACGTGCGCGGCGTCGAGGCGATCGTGAAGTTCGCCACGGGGACGCCGTTGTTCGTGTAACGAAGCTCCGGGTCCGCCGTGAGGTTCCCCACCACGGTGATGACGGTTTCGCCGGCCATGGTGCTTAGGCCTTCGCCGCCGTCTTGCGAGCAGCCTTGGCCTCGGCGCGCTTGGCCTCGGACGCGATCATGGCGATCGCCTCTTCGGCACGCAGCACCTTGGTGCGCATGATCTGCTCGTTCAGCTTGAGCTGGCGGTCGAGCTCGACGGTGGCCTCGCTCGTGGCGGTGAAGTTGACGACGGCGTAGATGCCCTCGTTCTTCTTCTGGATCTCGTAGGCGAAGCGGCGCTTGCCCCAGACATCGACCTTGTCGATCGTGCCATCAGCATCCGTGATGACCTTCAGGAACTTGTCGAGAATCGTGGGAACCTGGCGCTCGTCGATCTCCGGCTGAAGGATCACCATGAGTTCGTACTGGTGCGTCATTGACCCACCTCCTTCGGACTAGATCGGCCGCCGAGCATCTCTCGACGGCAGGAGGGTGTGTTGCACATCGCGCGGCGTGAGGCCGCACAACCTTTGCAGTCTATCCGATCAGGGCTTTTCCCGCGAACCCGCGGGGTCGGCCTCGGGGCGCGAGGTGCGCAGCATCGGACCGAGGGCGAAGACCATCTGGTAGAGCGGGCGCGGGGTGTCGGGATCGGCGTCGCGGGCGTTGCGGAGCCGTTCCCCCCAGCGGGCGCCGAGCTCCTGCAGCTCGGCGGACAGCTCCTCCGCCTCCGCTTTGGTCAGCGGCGCCTGACTGATGCTGCCGATGCGAACCGTCTCGTCCGGCTCGCCGATGAAGGCCTCCGGCTCACCTCCCAGCACGGCGCGCAGCCAGCGCAGCACGGGTTCGGTCACGAGCCGCGCCTCCGGGGAGTCCTTGCTCAGCCGGTACCCGTCGGTCGAGAGCGGCTTCCACACGCGGTCGCGCCGGTCGCGCGCGAGCTCACCTCGTCGCCGCGGTCGGCGCCATCCTCATCCGCCGGCCGCTGAACGGCGACCTCGCCGAGGCGCGCAGCACGCACCCGCTCAAGGCGCTCGCCGAGGGCCTGCGCTACGTCGGCTCGCAGCCCCTGTTCGTGGTCATGATCGCGCTCGCGATCGTGCTGAACACCGCGAGCAACGGCTCGACGATCGCCGTGACGCTCGACCTGGCCGAGCGCGGCACCGATCCGTTCCTCATCGGCCTGCTCAGCACGATGATCGGCGCCTCGCTGCTGGCGGGATCGTTCCTCGCGCCGGTGCTCGTGAAGCGGGTGCGCACGGGCACGATCGTGCCCGCGTGCATGGCCGTGATGTCGCTGTCGTTCCTCGCCATGGCGATCTTCCCCACCTACGGCGCGATCCTCGCCTGCTACACCGTCGCCTACCTTCTCGCGCCGGCGCTGAACGCGTCGATCTTCTCGTACGCCGCCGTCATCACCCCCGAGCAGATGCAGGGCCGCTTCTCGTCGGTCGCCGCGCTCTCGGGCGCCGCCTCGTTCCCCCTCGCACCGCTGGTCGGCTCCGGCCTGCTCGCGGGCGTCGGCCTGGCCACCGCGCTCCTCGTGCTGGCGCTCACGCTCGTCGCCGTCGCGATCGCCCTGTCGCTCTTCCGCCCGCTCACCCGCATCGGCACCCCCGACACGTGGGCGGCCGACGCGGCCTGACCCGGCGGGCTCCGGCGTGATAGACAGCAGAGCATGGACGAGATCGCCCCCTCCCCGCAGCGCCACCACCGCCTGCCCGGGCTGTACAACTTCCGAGATGCCGGCGGGTACGACACCGCCGCGGGCACGGTGCGCTGGGGCAAGCTGTTCCGCTCGGACGCCCTGCACCGCATCGACGAGGTGACGCGGCAGCACCTGGTGGGGCTCGGCATCGCCCACGTCGTCGACCTCCGCAGCGCGATGGAGCTGGAGGCCGCACCCAGCGCCCTCGCCGAGCTGCCGATCACCGTGCATCATCTGCCCGTCTTCGCGGGGGCGGCGCCCGTCTCGGCCGCGGCCTCCGGCATCGCGCGGGTCTACGAGCACATCGTCGACGAGCGGGGCGAGGCGCTGGCGGCCGCGGTGCGCGTGATCGCGGGCACGGCACCGCACGAGGCGGTGCTCGTGCACTGCACGGCGGGGAAGGATCGCACGGGGCTCGTCATCGCGCTCGCGCTGTCGGCGGTGGGCGTGGCCCGCGAGGACGTGGTCGCCGACTACGCGCTGACCGAGGCCAACCTGCGCGGCGAGTGGGCCGACCAGATGCTCGCCGCCATCCGCGCCAGGGGCATCGATCCGACCCCCGAGATCGTGGGGCTCGTCACCGCGAGCCCCGCCGCCGTGCTCGAGGCGACGCTCGCGCGGATCGACGCCCGCCACGGTTCGATCACCGACTACCTGATCGCGCACGGGATGACCGCGGCCGAGATCGACCGCCTCGCCGACACCCTGATCGATCGCGCCTGAGTCAGCGCCGCAGCTCGAGACCCAGCCAGTCGGCGAGCGCCTCGAGCTCGGCGTCGACGGCGTCGGCGTCGGCCGGCGACAACGGCACGTCCTCGTGGATCGCGTTCACCGTGAGCACGCCCTTCTTGCGGTCGGCCTTCGCGTCGAGCTTGCCGATGAGGCGGTCGCCCAAGAGGATCGGCAGCGCGAAGTAGCCCCAGCGCCGCTGGGCGGCGGGCTTGTACATCTCGAGCACGTACTCGAAGCCGAACAGGTCGCGCGCCCGGTCGCGGTCGTAGACCATCCGATCGAACGGCGACAGCAGCGCCGCCCGATCCCCCGCCCACTCGGCGCCGAGCACGTCCGGATGCACGCGCCACGTGCCCTCGACGCCCTCGACCACGGCCTCGAGCCCGATCGGGCCGAGCGGCGAGGGCTCCGCCGGGGAACGCAGCGGCTTCTCGCGGGCGATGCCGAGCGACAGCAGGCGGCGCTCGTCGCGGATCGCGCGGGCCTCGTCCGGCGACTGCACGTGCAGGTCGGCCGGGTACACGCGCTCGGCGAGATCCCACAGCCGCCGCCGGCCTTCGCGCCCCGACACCGCCACCTCACCGCGCAGGCACAGCACCTCGAGCATCCGCCCGGTGTTGCGCTCGTCGTCCCATCCGGTGGAGGCGTACGGCACCTCGGGGTCGTTCGGCAGCGTGGCCGCGGTCTGCGCGCCGTCCGCACGCAGCCGCGCCACGATCCGGTCGCGGAACGCCGCGTTCGCCTCGACCCAGGCGCTCGTCGCGGGATTCACCCACTCGTCCGCGACCGCGAGCACGACGCCCATGTCGGCCATCGGGCGCAGCAGCGTGACGTGCTCGGCCACCGTGCGCTCCACCTCGAGTGCGTGGGTGAGGTCGGCCGGCGCGAAGGCGTCGCCGAGGCGCGACCACAGCACGAGCTCCTGGCTGCGCGCGACCGCGGTGGTCGGATCGATCTGCACGCCCGCGAGCTGATCCATGACCTCGAGCAGCGACTGCGGCCGGTACGCGTCGAGGAACTGCGCGCGCACCGCGATGCGCCGCGCCTCCTGCCCGCTCAGCGTCAGCATGCCCCGATCGTGCCACCCCGGGCGCCGACGCAGAAGGCGCGGATCCGCCCGCGGCGCGCGGGCCGGCTGTCGTACGGTGGCAGGGTGAGCCAGCCGTCGCCCTCCGCCTATCGCTTCGACGCGCGGCCGCTCGTCGATCCCGTGGACCGCGCCGCCGTGAAGGCGTGGCGGGCGCAGCAGCGCGCGAACGGCGTCGGCACGGGCCAGGGCTGCCTCGTCGCCGGCATGATCGCGTTCGCGTCGGTCTTCCTCGTCGTCGGGCTGGCGATGCTGCCGCTGATCGGGGGCGCCTTCTCCGGGGACCGGCCGTCGCCGGCGTTCGTGCTCGTGCCGCTGCTGTTCCTCGCCGTGCCGATCATCATGATCGTCGCCGTCGTGCGCGGCGCGATCGGCTCCCCCGAGGCCGCATACCGGCTCGACCACTTCGCCCGCGCCAACGGAATGCGCTACCTGCCCCGAGCCGAGGATCCGCGCCTTCCCGGCATGATCTTCAACCGCGGCAACTCGCGCCAGGCCACCGGCCGGGTGCGCGGCGAGCACCCGCGCTTCGTCGAGTTCGGCAACTACCGTTACACGACCGGATCGGGCAAGAACCGCACCACGCACCGCTGGGGCTACGTGGCGATCCACCTCGACGCCCCGCTGCCGCACATCGTGCTCGACGCGCTCGGCAACAACAGCGTGTTCGGCTCCAACCTGCCCACGACCTTCGACCGCGATCAGCGCCTGAGCCTGGAGGGCGACTTCGACCGCCACTTCGCGCTGTACTGCCCGCAGGGCTACGAGCGCGACGCGCTGTACCTGTTCACGCCCGACATCATGGCGCGGTTCATCGACCACGCCGGGCAGCTCGACGTCGAGATCGTCGACGACTGGCTCTTCCTCTACACCCGACGGAACGTCTCGACGCTCGATCCGCGCACCTGGGCATGGCTGTTCTCGGTGGTCGCGGCCCTCATGGACAAGCTCGCTCAGTGGGGTCGGTGGCGGGACGAGCGGCTCACGGCGGGCGCCGCCCCGGCCGCCGTCGTCGCGCCCGGAGGGGCCCTGCCCTTCGGCGACGAGGCCGTCGTCGCGCCGCCGGCGCCGGCACCCGGCGTGGCCGAGCCCGGGCGACGCCTGAAGAAGGGATGGTCGTGGGCGAGTGTCGTGGTCGCGCTCCTCGCGATCGCGTGGTTCGCCCTCAACGTGATCGGCATCTTCGGCCGCTGAGCCGCGCAGCTTCGAGATCGCTGTGAAGTTGGCACTCTCACCCCGAGAGTGCTAATAATCGAAGTGAGTCGATCCGACTCGATTCTGTGAGGTGAACAGCGCCAGACAGAAGGAGGACGATCACCATGGCGATGTTCTTCGATCCGTTCCGCGAGCTGGACCGCGTCGCCCAGCAGATGCTCGACCGTCAGGGGCCGCGGCTGATGCCGATGGACCTGTACCGCGACGGCGATCACTACGTTCTCAGCGCCGACCTGCCGGGGATCGATCCCGGCAGCGTGGACATCGACGTCGACGGTCAGGTGCTCACGATCCGCGCCGAGCGGACCGTGCGCAGCGACGAGGGCGTCTCGTGGATCACCCGCGAGCGTGCCTCGGGCACCTTCCTGCGTCAGCTGAATCTCGGCCAGGGCATCGACACCGAGGCGATCTCGGCCCGGTACGAGAACGGCGTGCTCAGCGTGCTCATCCCGATCAGCGAGAAGGCCAAGCCCCGCAAGATCGAGATCCAGCACGGCAGCGACGCACCCGCGATCACCGTCTGACGCGGCACAGACGGGGCGGCTCCGATGGAGCCGCCCCGTCTGCATGCGCACGCGATTCGCGGGCATCTGGTCGCCGTCGCTCCCCGGACTGCGCGAGCCCCCGGCCCCCACCTGGCTCAAGCGCCCCCGCCTGACAGCCCGCGGGGCGCCGCCGCCTGAGGCCGGTCAGCGCGCGGAGCGGGGCGCGAGCGTCGAGAGCAGCGCGAGCTTCTCGTGACTCTCGGTGCCCGGCACCGCCGTGTAGACGAGCAGCGACTGCGACGTGGCGGGGTCGATCAGGTTCTGACAGGTCACGTCGAGCAGGCCGACCTCGGGGTGAAGGAAGCGCTTCGTCTCCGCCGGGCGCAAGCCCACCTCCTGCAGCTGCCACACCTCACGGAACTCCTCGCTCCGGGCCAGCAGCAGGTCGGCAAGTGCCGCCGCACGGGACCTGGGACCCCGGCGCCCCCGCACTTCGCGCAGTCCCGATGCCCACAGCCGCGAGAGGAAACCGTGGTCCTCGCGGGGGTAGAGCTCACGCATGTCGGGATCGGTGAACCATCGGAAGCCGATGCTCCGTTCCGGCCCCTCGAAGCGCGTCAGGTCGCCCGTCAGCGCGATCCCCAGGGGCGTCTGGCGCAGGGTCTCCCCCAGCTCCGTCACGATCTCGGCCGGGGTGTCCTCGAGCCGGTCCAGCACCCGCAACAGGCCGGGTCCGATGTGCTCGCTGCCGCCACCGCGCGGCGGCAGCGGATGCCCGGCCAGGCGGAACACGTGGTCGCGCTCATCCACCGTCAGGTGCAGGCCCTGCGCGATCGCCGCGAGCATCTGCTCCGACGGCAGCGGTCCGTCACCGCGCTCGAGGCGGGCATAGTAGTCGGCCGACATGTGGCACAGCGCGGCAACCTCCTCGCGGCGCAGGCCCTCCGTGCGGCGACGTCGGCCCCGGGGAAGACCCACGTCCTCCGGCTGCAGCGCCGCACGGCGCCGCCGGAGGAAGTCGCCCAGCCCCGCCCTGTCGATCACCACGCCTCGATCCTGGCACCCGCGGGTCCGGCCAGCCACGACATGCCAGGTCCTGGATCCGCCGTTCGGCATCGCGCCACAGTGGGAGCCGACCAAAGGAGACCCATGCCTCGCACGCCCATCGACCTCCCTCTCCCGTCCCTCGCCGGCCGACGCGCCGTCGTGACCGGCGGCAGCGACGGCATCGGACTGCGCATCGCCACTCGACTGGCCCGTGCCGGCGCCGATCTCGTGCTTCCGGTGCGCAATCCCGCCAAGGGAGCGGCCGCGGCCGAGAGCATCCGGGCGGCGACGCCCGGCGCCGTCATCGAGCTGCCGCCACTCGACCTCTCGTCGCTCGCGTCCGTCGCCGATCTCGGCGACGCGCTCGTCCGCGACGGACGGCCGATCCACCTGCTCATCGCCAACGCGGGGGTCATGACCCCGCCGACGCGCCAGACCACATCCGACGGCTTCGAGCTCCAGCTCGGCACCAACCACCTCGGGCACGCCGCCCTCGTCGCCCATCTGATGCCGCTGTTGCGCGCCGGCAGAGCGCGGTGACATCGCAGGTGAGCGTGGCCGCCGCACGCGGCGGGATCGACTGGGGCGACCCGAACGGGGAGCGGTCATACGACGGCATGCGCGCCTACCGCCAGTCGAAGATCTCCGTCGGGCTGTTCGGGCTCGAGCTGCAGCGCCGCAGCGCCGCGCGCGGATGGGGGATCACGAGCACCCTGTCGCACCCCGGGGTGGCGCCGACCAGCCTGCTGGCCGCGCGTCCCGAGATCGGCCGCTCCGGGGACACCCTCGGTGTGCGGGTGATCCGCTGGGGGTCGGCTCGGGGCCTGTTCTTCGGAACCCCGGAAAGCGCTGCGTTGCCCGCGCTGTACGCGGCGGCGTCACCGGACGCGGAGCCCGGGCGACTGTACGGCCCGAAGGGACCGGGCCACCTCGGCGGCGCACCCGCCGAGCAGTCGCTGTACCGTGCCTTGCGGTCCGCCGACGACGCCGCGCGTCTGTGGCAGCTCACCGAGGAGCTCACGGGCGTCACGTTCCCCGGGTGAGCTCACACCATGCCGAGCGCGCGGGCCTCGTCCTCGGTGAGCAGCCGCGAGCGGATGAGAAAGCGCATTCCGGTCGGCGCCTCGACGCTGAATCCCGCGCCGCGGCCGGGGACGACGTCGATCGTGAGATGGGTGTGCTTCCAGTACTCGAACTGCGGCGCCGACATGTAGACCTCGATCGGATCGTCGAGACCCGCGTCGATCGTGCCGAGGAGGACGTCCCCGGGGCCGGTGCGGAACATCCCGACCGGGTAGCACATCGGCGAGGATCCGTCGCAACAGCCACCCGACTGGTGGAACATCAGCGGGCCGTGCTGCGCCGTCAGGGTGCGGAGCAGGGCGGCGGCCTCACCCGAGACCGCCACCCGGCTCACATCGTGCTCCATCAGAAGAATCCCTGCGCACCCTCGGCATAGGAGACGAGGAGGTTCTTCGTCTGCTGGTAGTGCTCGAGCATCTTCAGGTGGTTCTCGCGACCGATGCCCGACTGCTTGTACCCGCCGAACGCCGCGTGCGCGGGGTACTGGTGATAGGTGTTCGTCCACACCCGGCCCGCCTCGATCGCACGGCCGGCGCGGTAGCAGATGTCCGCGCTGCGGCTCCAGACGCCGGCCCCCAGCCCGTAGAGCGTGTCGTTTGCGATCGAGATCGCGTCGTCATAGGTGTCGAACGACGTCACCGAGACCACCGGCCCGAAGATCTCCTCCTGGAAGATGCGCATCGAGTTGGAACCCTCGAACACGGTCGGTGCGATGTAGTACCCGCCGCTCAGCTCGCCGCCGAGGTCGACCGGCTCGCCGCCCGCCAGCACCTTGGCCCCCTCCTGACGGCCGATGTCGAGATAGGAGGTGATCTTCTCGAACTGGTCGTTGGACGCCTGTGCGCCGATCATCGTCTCCGGGTCGAGCGGGTTGCCCTGCTTGATCGCCTTCACGCGCTCGAGCGCGTCGCCAAGGAAGGAGTCGTAGATGGACCGCTGGATCAGCGAGCGCGACGGGCAGGTGCACACCTCTCCCTGATTGAGGGCGAACATCGTGAAGCCCTCCTTCGCCTTGTCGTAGAACGCGTCGTCCCGATCGGCGATGTCCTCGAAGAAGATGTTGGGGCTCTTGCCGCCCAGCTCGAGCGTGACGGGGATGAGGTTCTGCGACGCGTACTGCATGATGAGGCGGCCCGTGGTCGTCTCCCCCGTGAAGGCGATCTTGCGGATCTTCGGGTGCGAGGCGAGCGGAGCGCCGGCCTCGATTCCGAACCCGTTGACGATGTTGACCACGCCGGCGGGGATCAGGTCGCCCACGATCTCCATGAGCAGCAGGATCGACGCCGGGGTCTGCTCGGCCGGCTTGAGCACGACGCAGTTGCCCGCGGCGAGCGCCGGGGCGAGCTTCCACACCGCCATGAGGATCGGGAAGTTCCACGGGATGATCTGGCCGACCACGCCGAGGGGCTCGTGGAAGTGGTACGCCACGGTGTCCTCGTCGAGCTGGCTGAGCGAGCCCTCCTGCGCCCGGAGCACCCCCGCGAAGTAGCGGAAGTGATCGATCGCGAGCGGGATGTCGGCGGCGAGCGTCTCGCGCACCGGCTTGCCGTTCTCCCACGTCTCGGCGACGGCCAGGCGCTCGAGGTTCTGCTCCATGCGGTCGGCGATCCGGTTGAGCATGAGGGCGCGCGCCGCCGGTGTGCTCTTCTTCCACGTGGCGAACGCCTTCCACGCGGCGTCGACGGCGCGGTCGACGTCCTCGGCCGTGCCGCGTCCCACCTCGCAGAACGGCTTGCCGGTGACGGGCGTGATGTTCTCGAAGTACTGGCCCTTCGCGGGTTCCACCCACTCGCCGCCGATGTAGTGCCCGTAGCGCGAGCGATACTCGGCCACCGAGCCCTTGGTGCCCGGCGCCGCGTAGACGCTCGAGACGCCCTCTTCCACAATGGTCATCGCTGGTCTCCCTTGACTGTCGATGGGCGCGGCCGCTCGCCGCGCTTTCCTCGGACGCTACGCCGCGGCACGTTGCATCGGGTTGCGGGGGCGGGCTTTCTCCCCCGCGGCGACCCGCAGCGAGCTCAGCCGGCGAGTTCCAGTTGCGCGACGATCGCCGCACGTCGCGGGGATCGGGGCGGGAGCATCCCGAGGCACAGCCGCAGCGCCTCGACGTCGTCGCGTCCGGCGTCCGTATCGATGTAGGCCAGCAGCGCGTCCAGGCCGGCGTCGTCGAGCATCGCCTCGCGCAGTGCGCCGCGGACGGTCTCGCGAAGCTCCTCGATCCCGGGAGCCTCCGAAGACGGCAGCACGTCACCCCGCCAGGCTGCGAGGGCGACCCGGTGGGCGCCCCGGCCCAGCAGGGACAGCACGTGCTGCGCGTCGGTCTCGAGCGAGCCGCCCAGGCGATACGGCCGCGATTCGAGGGGGAGGTCGTGCCGCGCGAGCACCTTGCGCAGCCGCACGATCTCGGGGCGCAGGGTGCCGACCGCACTCGGGTCGCCGTAGACGAGCTCGGCCAGTCGCTCGGCCCCGAGCCCCTGGCGGTGGGTGGCGAGCATCAGCAGGATCTCACCGTGGCGCTCGCTGAGCTCGCTGGGTGAGCCGGCGCCCTCGAGCAGGGCGCGGTCCCGGCCAAGGACCGCAAGCGTCGGGCGCGCCGGGCGTGAGGCGCCGCGGCGGGGACCGGAGCTGATGATACGGCGCGGTGCCTCCGCCCGCGCGCGCATGCGAGCGACGAGGAGCTCGGCCTCCACCGCCCGCACCGTGGCGTCGACGAGCAGCTGCGCCTGCGGATGCGCGGCGCTGTCGCGACCGGTGACATCGATCACGCCGAGCAGCGCTCGGGTCTCGGGGTCGTGAACGGGCGCCGCGGTGCACGACCACGGCTGCACCAGCCGGTTGAAGTGCTCCGCTCCCCGCACCTGCACGGAGGCGCCGAGCGCGAGCGCGGTTCCGGGCGCCGCCGTCCCGACGCGGTCCTCCGACCAGTTGGCGCCCTCGACGAATCCCATCTCGCCGGTGAGCGCGCGAATGCGCCGATCGCCCTCGACCCACAGCAGCCGCCCCGCCGCGTCCCCGACGGCGACGACGACCCCGGCCTCGGCATGCTCGCCGGGCAGCAGCAGTCCGCGGATCATCGACATCGCGCCCGCGAGCGGGTGTGCGCGCCGGTACTCCTCGAGCTCATCGTCGTGCAGGTCCAGCGGTGGCAGGTCCTCCGGGCCGACGAGGTTCTGCAGCGACCGCCGCCACGACTGCCGCACGAGCGGCCGGACATGAGCGAGCCGTGGATCGTCGGCGTTGCCGGCGATGAGCTCCTCGTGGGCGCGCTCGACGAGCAGACGCGCACTCGCGTCGGCGGCGGACGCCCACGGTGAGTCCATGGCAGCTCCGATCGTCGTCGAGGGAGCGTCTGGGTGCCCTCAGTGTAGGCCGGAGCGCCCGAGTTGTCAGCCGTCGACCCGGGACCGGAACGTCGATCGGGACGCGGTCGTCGGATGTCGGCGGCCCGGCGTAGCGTGCAGGAATGGAGACAAGCCCCGCACGCCCGTTCCGGATCGACGTGCCCGACGCGGTCCTCGACGACCTCCGGGCGCGGCTCGCGGCCACGCGGTTCCTGCCCGACTCGCCGAGACGGCCGGCGTCCGGCATGACGTCGGACTACCTCCGGGAGCTCGTCGACTCCTGGGCCGCGTGGGGCTGGCGCGAGCGCGAGGACTGGCTGAACGACCACCCGCAGTTCGTGGCGACCGTCGGCGATGCGGACGTCCACTTCGTTCACCTCCGCAGCCGCACGCCCGGAGCCGCTGCGCTGCTCGTGATGCACGGCTGGCCCCACACCTTCGCGCTGCAGCTCGACTTCGCCGATCTCCTGCCCGACCTCGACGTCGTGGTGCCGAGCCTGCCGGGCTTCGCGTTCTCGTCGCCCTACCGGGACGGCCCGGTGACCGACGACCGCCTCGCCGCCACGATGCACACGCTCATGACCGAGGTGCTCGGGTACGACTCCTACCTCACCTATGGCGAGGACGTGTCGGCCAACGTCAACGACCTGATCGCCTCCCGCCACCCCGACCGGGTCGCCGGGGTGATCGCCACGCACGCGCATTTCCCCGACGACGCCGAGCGTGCGCAGCTGACGGCACCCGACGAGCGGTCCTTCCTCGATCGCCTCGCCGCCGACCTCGGACCCGAGTCCGGCTATGCGCACATCCAGGGCACACGCCCCGACACGCTCGCCGCGGGCCTCAACGACTCCCCCGCGGGCCTGCTCGCCTGGCTCACCGAGAAGCTCGTCGAGTGGAGCGACGTCCCCGCGGGCGGCCGCCCCGGTCAGAAGCCGGACGATCCGCGAGAGGTCGAGCGGCTCCTGTCTCGCGATCGGATCCTCACCGAGGCCACCATCTACTGGGTCACGCAGACGATCGGCACGTCGTTCCGCCCCTACGTCGAGGGCGGGCCCGCCCCGACGCCACCCGCCACGGTGCCGGCCGCGGTGTTCATCCAGCGGCACGAGGCCGACTATCCGGAGTCGTTCGCGCGCCGCTTCTACCGCGATCTGCGCGTGTTCGAACGTCTCGAGGACGGCGGCCACTTCGCCGTCGCGGAGGCGCCGCAGGCCAGGCCGATCGCGTGCGCCGCTTCGCACGCGATCTGGGGCTGCTTGCCTAGGCGGCGCCGACGATCTGCTCGCGCGCCTTCACCCCGTGCAGCAGCACCTCGTTGACGGGCGTGGGGATGCCGAGCTCGCGCCCGAGGCCGACGACCACGCCGCTGAAGATGTCGATCTCGGTGCGGCGTCCCGCGCGGATGTCCTGGAGCATCGACGTCTCGCCGTGCGGCGCGAGGGTGGCCACGACCCGCAGCCACTCGTCGAGGTCGCCATCGCCGAGGTCGACGCCCTTCGCCGCCGCGATCCGGATCAGCTCGCGCTGGGCGGCGAGCATGACCTCGCGCGCGTGCGATCCCTCGCGGTTGAAGGCGCCGTACTCGGCATCGAGCAGGGCGGAGGCCGGGTTGATGCCGACGTTGCCCATGAACTTCCACCACAGCGAGCGGCGCATGTCCGCCGGCACCTCGTGCGGCAGGTCCGCCTGCGTCAGCAGCGCGTCGAGCGCGGCGACGACGTCGTCCGCCGGGGCGTTCGTCTCGCGCCCGAACGCGATCCGCCCGAAGTTCTCGTAGGTGATGTCGTTGCCGCGGCGCACGACGTCGCTGCCGGCGGTCATCGACAGCAGCACGTCGGCCTGCGGGAAGGCCGACGCCAGCGCGTCCTCGCTGTGGATGCCGTTGATGAGGCTGAGGATCACCGTGCCGGCCGCCACCACGGGCCGGGCGAGCGCGATGGCGGGCTCCAGGCCGTTCGCCTTCGTCGCGATGAGGAGCAGGTCGGCGGGCGCCGCGGGCGACCCGGGCCGCACCACCGGGAACCGCACGTCGCGGCCGTTGATCACGATGCCGTCTCGCTCGAGGCGATCCGCTCGCTCGCCGTCGGCGACGACGAAGACGTCCGCCTCGGGAAGCCCGCGCGCGATCCGGTCCAGGTAGATCCCGCCGAGCGCTCCGAGCCCGATCATCCCGATCCGCATGCGCATCCCTTCCGTCGCCCCGCCGATCCTATGCCGGGCGCGCCCTCCGCTCGTATGACGAATAAGCACCCATCCAGCCTCCGGACCAGTGCTTATTCGTCATATGGGGCGGGATCAGGGCCGCGGCCGCCGAGGAGCTGGAGTGCGGCCGCCTCGGCGGCCGCCACGACCTCGTCGACGGAGCCCGCGGCCGAGACCACGGCGCCGCGCTCGTCGCTTTCCAGCGGCTCGAGCGTCGCCAGCTGGGTGTCCAGCAGCGACGGCGGCATGAAGTGGCCGGTGCGCTCGGCCAGGCGGTCCGCGACGCGATCGGCGTCGGCCGACAGCTGCACGAACGCGATGCCGCCCGCCGTCTCGACCAGCGCCTCGCGGTAGCGGCGGCGCAGCGCCGAGCAGGCGACGACGGGCAGCCCGCCGCCGGCCACCACCTCCGTGACCCGATCGCCCACCCGGCGCAGCCAGGGCATCCGCTCCTCGTCTGTCAGCGGCTCGCCCGCAGCCATGCGCTTCCGCGCCTCGGGGGCGTGCAGATCGTCCGCCTCGACGAACACCCCGCCGAGGCGCGCGGCGAGCGCGCGGGCAACGGTCGTCTTGCCGACGCCCGACACCCCCATCACCACGATCGCGGTCGCATGCTCGCTCACCCCTCCTGGATACCGCATCCGCACGCGGAGCGGACGGCCCTTGACGCCCGGCTCGCCGAACTAGAATCGAGGGTGATCCCGCCATCCGCGAGTCTGGAGCCCCTCCGCGTGAGCACCGAACACGTCGTCGACACCGTGGCCAACGCCGCAGCCACCCCGGAGAAGGAGCAGCCGTTCGAGGCTCTCGGACTCAAGCCGGACGAGTACGCGAAGATCCGCGAGATCCTCGGACGCCGCCCCACCAGCGGCGAGCTCGCGATGTACTCCGTGATGTGGTCGGAGCACTGCTCCTACAAGTCGAGCAAGATCTACCTGCGCCAGTTCGGCAAGAAGGTCTCCGAGGAGATGAACGAGAAGCTCATGGTCGGCATGGGCCAGAACGCCGGCGTCGTCGACGTGGGCGAGGGCTGGGCCGTGACCTTCAAGGTCGAGAGCCACAACCACCCCAGCTACATCGAGCCGTTCCAGGGCGCCGCGACCGGCGTGGGCGGCATCGTGCGCGACATCATCTCGATGGGCGCGCGCCCCGTGGCCGTCATGGACCAGCTGCGCTTCGGCGCGATCGACCACCCCGACACCGCGCGCGTGGTGCACGGCGTGGTCTCGGGCATCTCGAGCTACGGCAACTGCCTGGGCCTGCCCAACATCGGCGGCGAGACCGTGTTCGACGCGGTCTACCAGGCCAACCCGCTCGTCAACGCCCTCGCCGTCGGCGTGATGCGCCACGAGGACATCCGCCTCGCCAACGCCACCGGCGCCGGCAACAAGGTGGTGCTGTTCGGCGCCCGCACGGGCGGCGACGGGATCGGCGGCGCGTCGATCCTCGCCTCCGACTCGTTCAGCGACGGCGGCCCCACCAAGCGCCCCGCGGTGCAGGTGGGCGACCCGTTCGCCGAGAAGGTGCTCATCGAGTGCTGCCTGGAGCTGTACCGGAACGACCTCGTCGAGGCGATCCAGGACCTCGGCGCCGCGGGCATCTCGTGCGCCACGAGCGAGCTGGCCGCCAACGGCGGATCGGGCATGAACGTCGAGCTCACCAACGTGCTGCTGCGCGATCCCTCGCTCACCGCCGAGGAGATCCTCATGAGCGAGTCGCAGGAGCGCATGATGGCGATCGTCGCGCCCGAGAAGCTCGACGCGTTCCTCGCCGTCGTGCGCAAGTGGGACGTCGAGACGAGCGTGCTCGGCGAGGTGACGGGCGACGGCCGCCTCGTCATCACGTGGAACGGCGAGGTCATCGTCGACGTCGACCCCTCGACCGTCGCCGTCGACGGCCCCGTGTACGAGCGTCCGGTCGCATATCCGACGTGGATCGATGCCCTGCGCGAGGACAGTGCGTCGGCGCTGCCGCGATCGACCGACCCGGCCGAGCTCAAGGAGCAGTTCGCGAAGCTGGTTGCCTCGCCGAACCTCGCCGACACCAGCTGGATCACGAACCAGTACGACTACTACGTGCTCGGCAACACGGCGCTGTCGTTCCCCGACGACGCCGGCATGATCCGCGTCGACGAGGAGTCGGGCCTGGGCTTCGCGATCGCGACCGATGCGAACGGCCGCTACTGCCAGCTCGACCCGTACCGGGGCGCGCAGCTGGCCCTGGCCGAGGCGTACCGCAACGTCGCCGTCACGGGCGCGAAGCCCGCCGCGGTGACGGACTGCCTCAACTTCGGCTCCCCCGAGAACCCCGAGGTCATGTGGCAGTTCTCGCAGGCCGTCGAGGGCCTGTCGGACGCGTGCCTCGAGCTGGGCGTGCCCGTGACGGGCGGCAACGTGTCGTTCTACAACCAGACCGGGGACACCCCGATCCACCCCACTCCCGTGGTCGGCGTGCTCGGCGTGATCGACGACGTCTCGCGCCGCGTGCCGAGCGGCTGGCAGGACCCGGGTCAGAACATCTACCTGCTGGGCGTGACCGCCACCGAGCTGAGCGGATCGGCGTGGGCCGACGTCGTGCACGGCCACCTCGGCGGCCGCCCGCCGGCGGTCGACCTGGCCGCCGAGAAGCGCCTGGCCGGGCTGCTGAGCGCGGCGAACGACGAGTGGCTCATCTCGAGCGCGCACGACCTCTCGGAGGGCGGCCTCGCGCAGGCCCTCGCCGAGTGCGTGATGCGCTTCGGCGTGGGCGCCCGCGTCTGGCTGACGGAGCTCATGGAGCGCGACGGCGTCGACGCCGCCGCCGCGCTGTTCTCCGAGTCCACGGGCCGCGTGCTCGTCTCGGTGCCGCGCGAGGACGACGTGAAGTTCCGCGGGCTGTGCGCCGGCCGCGACTATCCCGTGCTGCGCATCGGCGTGACCGACACCGTGCCGGATCTCGAGATCCAGGACCACTTCACCCTCTCGGTCGCCGAGCTGCGCGCGCTGTCGACCTCGACGCTGCCCCGCTACTTCGGCGAGACCGTCGCGGAGCCCGTGTGACCCTCATCAACCACTCCGAGCTCGAGCCGGACGACGACGAGCCGTCGGTCTCGCTCGACCGCCGCAACCGGCGCGTGCGCACGGTCGCCTGGGTCGTGATCGTCGCCCTGCTCGTGACCGGCGGCGGCGCCTCGGCCTTCGCCCTGCTGTTCGGCTGAGCTCGGTCGACGGCGGAGACCGCGAGCCCGCGCTCGATCCGCGAGCCCGCGCCCGATCCGGCGCGGGCTCGGCTGACGAGCACGGGTTCGCGGAACGAGGTCCCCCGGCCCGGTGGCCCTAGAGTGGCGGCGTGGGATTCTGGGAGTTCGTCGCGGGGTACTGGTGGCTGGTCTTCCCCGTCGGGGGAGCGGCCGTCGGCGTGCTCGGATCGGCGACCGGCTGGTTCGACAAGCAGGCGGAGCGGGATCACCGCCGCAAGCTCGAGCTGATCGAGGCGAAGGCGCGCGCGAAGGCGATCGAGAAGGGCACGGCGCTGCCGGCGATCCCGGCGGGCCAGGAGCACGACGTCGAGGCCGTCGAGCGCGCGGACGCCGAGGGCCGCGCCGCGCGCCTCGAGCGCCTCATGAGCACCCACGACGAGGTGACGAAGCGCTGGCTGGACTACGAGCTCGACGTGGCCAAGCTCATCGCCTTCCCCACCATGAGCGACGGCCGCGAGGAGCTGACCGCCGCCTTCCTGCGCGCCAAGAAGGTCGCCGACGGGCTCCGGCCGACCACCGCCGACGCGCGTGTCGACGCCGAGACGTTCGCGGCGTACCGCGACGCCGTGCACGACTTCGAAGTGGCCTTCGACATCGCCGAGCAGCACGCCCGCCGCGTGCGCGACACGGGCTTCACCGATGCCGAGCGGCGGCGCCTCGATCGCGCCCGTCAGTTGCTGCAGACGGCGGTCGACCGATCCGCCACCGCCGCCGAGCGCCAGGTGGCATACAAGCGCGTGCGCGAGGAGCTCGACGGGCTCATCGCCGTCTCCGACGACGCGATCGAGGTGCTGGAGCGGAAGGTCGCGCCCGAGATCGAGGGCTGACCGCGCGGGCGGGCCACCGCGCCTCGATAGGATCGCGTCGTGACTCCCACCGTCGTGACACCCACCCCCATCCCGCTCGGTGCGGGCGTCGTCAAGCGCGCCACGCGCATGCCCGACGGTCGCGAGCTCATCTACTTCGACGACGCCGGCACGACGCTGCCCGCCGAGCGTCGCGTCGACGAGCGCACGCTCGATCCGCGCCCCGCCACGGCGACGATGCGGCGCGACGTGCTCACGGGCGACTGGATCTCGGTGGCCGCGGCGCGCCAGAACCGCGCGCACCTGCCGCCCGCCGACCTCGATCCGCTCGCCCCGCAGACCCCGACGAACCCGTCGGAGGTGCCCGACGTGTACGACGTCGTCGTGTTCGAGAACCGCTCGCCCTCGTTCGGTCCCGCCCTCGCGGAGGCCGTGGGCGAGGCCCCGGCCGGCGAGAACCCGCCGGGCGATCTGGACGCCCCCGGTCTCGGCCGCACGTTCACCTCGGTCGGCCGCTGCGAGGTCGTGTGCTTCAGCCCCGAGCGCGAGGGATCGTTCGGCACCCAGCCCGTCACGCGCGCCCGCACCGTGATCGAGGCGTGGGCCGATCGCACCGAGGCGCTCTCGGCGCTGCCGGGCGTGCAGCAGGTGTTCCCTTTCGAGAACCGCGGCGAGGCGATCGGCGTCACCCTGCATCACCCGCACGGCCAGATCTACGCCTACCCGTACATCACGCCGCGCACGCAGCTGCTGCTGCAGTCGATCGAGCGGGAGGGCCGCGACCTGTTCGCGCGCATCCTGGACTTCGAGCAGGCGGGCCCGCGCGTCGTGCTCGAGGCCGAGCACTGGCTCGCGTACGTGCCCTTCGCGGCGCGCTGGCCCGTCGAGGTGCACCTCGCTCCGCGTCGCCACGCCGCCGACTTCGCCGAGCTCACGGGCGCCGAGCGCGACGAGCTCGCCCGCGTGTACCTGCGCCTGCTGCGCGGCGTGGACCGCCTGTACAGCACCCCGCCGACGGCCGCGTTCGCGGGTGGGACCCCCTACATCGCCGCCTGGCACCAGGCGCCCGTGCGGGTCGCGCGCGACAGCGCCCGCCTGCACCTGCAGCTCACCTCGCCGCGCCGCGCGGCCGACAAGCTGAAGTTCCTCGCCGGATCGGAGGCCGCGATGGGCGCGTGGATCGGCGACATCCCGCCCGAGCAGTCCGCCGAGCGCCTGCGCGCGGCCGTGGCCGAGGTGGGGGAGATCGCGTGAGCGCGCTCGACGAGGCCCGCGCCCTCCTCGCCGCGCTGAGCGACGCGCCCGCGGCCGGCGTCTGGTCGTCCGCGGGACGCGTGAACCTGATCGGCGAGCACACCGACTACAACGAGGGCTTCGTGCTGCCGTTCGCGATCGACCGCCGCACCTACGCGGCGGTCGCGCCGCGCACCGACGGCATCATCCGCGTCGCGTCCACGTTCGATCCCGACCACCCCGTCGAGGTGCCGATCGCGGAGCTGGCCGCGGTGTTCGCGGGAGAGGCGGGCGCCGCCGTCCATCGCGGTGCCGTGCCGGAATGGGCAGCGTACCCGCTCGGCGTGGCGTGGGCCGCGCTCGACGCGGCGGCGCGCGCCCCGCACACGGCGGTCGGCCTCGACATCGCGTTCGCCAGCGACGTGCCCGTCGGCGCCGGGCTGTCGTCGTCCGCCGCGATCGAGGGCGCGACGGCGTTCGCGCTGGACGAGCTGTGGCAGCTGGGCCTCGAGGGCATCCAGCTCGCGCAGATCGGGCGCACGGCCGAGAACGAGGCCGTCGGAGCGCCGACCGGGATCATGGATCAGGTCTCGTCGATGCTCGGCCGCCCCGACGCCGCCACCTTCCTGGACTGCCGCTCGCTCGAGTTCGAGACGGTCGAGCTGGGCTTCGCCGGCGAGGGGCTGAAGCTGCTCGTCATCGACACGCAGGTGGCGCACGCCCACTCCACGGGCGGCTACCGCGACCGGCGCGAGGCCTGCGAGCGCGGCGCGCGGCTGCTCGGGGTGCCGGCGCTGCGCGACGTGACGGTGGACGACCTGCCCCGCGCGCGCGAGGTGCTCGACGAGGTCACCTACCGCCGCGTGCGCCACATCGTCACCGAGAACCAGCGCGTGATCGACACGGTCCGCACGCTGCGCGAGCGCGGTCCCCGCGCGATCGGCGAGCTGCTGCTGGCCTCGCACGCCTCGATGCGCGACGACTTCGAGATCTCGGTCGCCGAGCTCGACACCGCCGTCGACACGGCCGTCTCCGCCGGCGCGATCGGCGCGCGGATGACGGGCGGCGGCTTCGGCGGCGCGGCGATCGCGCTCGTCGAGACGGGATCGGAGGAGCGCGTCGCGCGCGCCGTGACCGACGCGTTCGCGGCGGCCGGGTTCCCCGCCCCGCGCATCTTCCCCGTCACCGCATCGGCGGGCGCCGGTCGCGACTACTGAGCGCGGCGCCGGAGGGGCGGTTCCCGCCCAGCGCGGTGCCGCTCCGACCGCACGCGGCCGGTCGCACGCCCGTCCGACGCGACCGCGGCGGGATCAGATCACGCCGAGGGCGAGCATCGCGTCGGCGACCTTCGTGAATCCCGCGATGTTGGCTCCCACCACGTAGTCACCGGGCGCGCCGTACTCGTCGGCGGTCTCGAGGCAGCGGTCGTGGATCAACCGCATGGTGTCCTGCAGGCGCTCTTCGGTGTGCTCGAAAGTCCACGCGTCGCGCGAGGCGTTCTGCTGCATCTCCAGGGCGCTCGTCGCCACACCGCCGGCGTTGGCGGCCTTGCCCGGGGCGAAGGTCACCCCGGCCTCGCGCAGCACGCGGATCGCCTGCGGCGTCGTGGGCATGTTGGCACCCTCGGCCACCACTTTGACGCCGCCGCGGATGAGCGCTTCGGCGCCGCGCTCATCCAGCTCGTTCTGTGTGGCCGACGGGATCGCCACATCGGCGGCGACGTCCCAGATGGAGCCGTCCGCCACGAAGACCGCACCCGTGCGCGCGTCCGCGTACTCGCCGATGCGAGCGCGGCGGATGTCCTTGACCTCCCTGAGCACGTCCAGGTCGATCCCGGCCTCGTCGACGACGTAGCCGCTCGAGTCGGAGCACGCCACGACGGTGCCGCCGAGCTGGTGCACCTTCTCGATCGCGTACGTGGCGACATTGCCCGCGCCGGAGACGACCACGCGCTTGCCCTCGAACGAATCGCCCGAGGTGCGAAGGATCTCCTCGGCGAAGAAGACCGTTCCATAGCCGGTCGACTCAGTGCGCACGAGGGAGCCGCCCCACGTGATGCCCTTTCCGGTGAGCACGCCCGACTCGTAGCGATTGGTGATCCGCTTGTACTGACCGAAGAGGTAGCCGATCTCGCGACCGCCGACACCGATGTCGCCCGCCGGGACATCGGTGTGCTCACCGATGTGGCGGTACAACTCGGTCATGAAGGACTGACAGAAGCGCATCACCTCGTCGTCGGACTTCCCCTTGGGGTCGAAGTCACTACCGCCCTTGCCGCCCCCGATCGGCATGCCGGTGAGCGAGTTCTTGAAGATCTGCTCGAAGCCGAGGAACTTCACGATGCCGAGGTTGACGGACGGGTGGAACCGCAGGCCGCCCTTATAGGGGCCAAGGGCCGAGTTGAACTCGACGCGGAACCCGCGGTTGACCTGGGTGCGACGGGCGTCGTCCACCCACGGCACCCGGAAGATGATCTGCCGCTCCGGCTCGCACAGTCGCCGGATCACCTCGGCATCGGCGTATTTCGGGTGCCTTTCGACCACGGGCCCGAGACTCTCGAGCACCTCCTGGGCCGCCTGGCGGAACTCGGGTTCGCCTGGATTGCGCCGAACGATCTCGTCGAAGATCGGCACGAGGTGAGGGTGCAGCTGCGGCATGGGGCTCTCCATCAGCATCGGGTGCCACGTGCCGCGGATGAATCGCGGCGGGGAACGGCGCGACCTCGACGGTGGCGCACCCGAAGAGCGTATCGTCCGCGCGCTGCCCTCGCGCCCACCGTCCTCGCCGCCGCGGCCACCCGAGCCATCGTCGCCGGCCGCTTGTCGGGCGACCTCTCGGCGCCCGCGCCGGCCGGGACGGCGTCCGACATCGGACTCGGCCTAGACTTCACGGGTGATCCCGATGCCCTCGCCGCAGTCCGTCGCGCGGTTCTGGCGTGAGGCGCGCAGCGCGGTCCCCGAACTGCCCGCGGAGCCGCCGAACGCCGATCGGGTGTGGGGGTTCGGCGCCACGCCCGAGCACGCCGACGGGCTGCTCGCGCTCGTGCTCGCGGGCCTGAAGACCGGCACATCCGGTTCGCTGTGGGACTACGACGCGGCGGGCGAGGACGTGACGCGTGTCAGCGAGCTCGACGTGATCCTCGACGGTTCCGGCGTGCCGCGCGCCGTCATCCAGACCGTCAGCGTCGAGACGGTGCCGTTCGACGAGGTCACGGCCGAGCACGCCCGCGCCGAGGGCGAGGACGACCGCAGCCTGGCCTCGTGGCGGGCCATCCACCGGCGCTTCTTCACCGAGAACGCCCGACACGACCGCGGCTTCGACGAGCGGATGCCCGTCGTGTGCGAACGGTTCCGCCTCGTCTATCCCGCGTAGGGCCGGCCAGCGCGGCTCGGCGGTCCTCCCACGCCCCAGGCCTGTGTACCGGCGACCATGCGCAACGTAGCGTGGCGTGTGATCACCGGAAGGAGCGATGGATGCCCTCTACCCTGCTCGAATCCCGTCTGCCCGTCGCAGCCGCGCCCATGGCCGGAGGCCCGACGACCGTCGAACTGGCGATGGCCGTCAGCGATGCCGGCGGGTTCCCGTTCCTCGCGGGCGGCTACACGTCGCCGGCCGACCTCGGCGAGCAGCTCTCGCGCCTGCGCGCCCACGGCGGTCCGTTCGGCGTGAACCTGTTCGTGCCGTCCGCACAGGAGCCCGACCCGGCCGCCCTGGCCGCATACGCCGAGGCACTGCGTCCCGAGGCCGAGCGGTACGACCTCACCCTCGATGCCGCGCCGAGGACCGATGACGATTCCTGGGCCGAGAAGCTCGCCCTGCTCACCGAGGATCCGGTGCCCGTCGTGTCGCTGACGTTCGGCCTGCCCTCCGCCGACGACATCGCCGCGCTGCAGCGCGCCGGGTCTCGCGTGCTCGCGAGCGTCACGACGACGCAGGAGGCGCTGACCGCACGCGACGCCGGGGTCGACGGGTTGGTGGTGCAGGGGCCCGACGCCGGCGGCCACAGCGCCACGCATCAGCCCGAGCGGATGCCGGGGCACGTCCCGACGGCCGAAGTCGTCGCGCACGTGCGCACCGCGGTCAGCCTTCCGATCGTCGCCGCCGGGGGCGTCGACGGCCCCGATACCGTGCGGCGGCTGCTCGAGGCCGGCGCCGAAGCGGTCGCGGTCGGCACCCTGCTGCTGCGCACCGACGAGGCGGGGACGACCGAGGTGCACCGCGCGGCACTGGCCGATCCCCGCTTCACCGAGACGGTGGTCACTCGCGCGTTCACCGGGCGCCCGGCGCGATCCCTGCGCAACCGGTTCACCGACGCCTACAGCGCGCTCGCCCCCGTCGCCTACCCCGCCGTGCACCGCCTCACGCGCGAGCTGCGGCAGGCGGCCGTCCGGGCCGGCGACCCCGACCTCGTGCACCTGTGGGCGGGCACGGGCTTCCGCGCGGCGCCCGAGGGCCCGGCCGGCGACGTCATCCGCCGGCTGGCCGAGGGCGCCTGAGCTCAGCGTCCGGCGACGGCCTCGCGGGCGCGGTGGGCGGCGTCGCGGGCTATCTGCGGCGAGAGGCCGACGTGCTTGGCCGGATCGAGCAGGTCGCGGATCTGCGGGGCCGAGAGCGCGCCGGCCACGCGCTCGTCGTCGATGAGCAGCTCCTCGAAGTCGTCCTCGTCGGTGCGAATCGCCTGCATCGCGATCTCGTACACGATCCGGTGCGCCTCGTCCCGTCCGATCTCCTCGCCCAGCGCGAGCATGACCGCCTCGGAGCCGATCATGTTGCCGCTGAGCTCCAGGTTGCGGCGCATCCGGTCGGGGAACAGGTCGAGGCCCCGCAGCACGATCTTCAGGCGCATGAGCATGTCGCCCATCGCGATGAGGGCGTTCGCCATGGTGGTCTCGAGCTTGGCGGTCGCCCCGCCGTCGGCCTCGTGCGGGTGGATCACCGCGCCCACGGCCTCGGGGGCCAGCGCGCGCAGCTGCGCCGACAGGTCGAGCACGTCGGCGCACAGCTTGGGGTTGCGCTTGTGCGGCATGGTCGAGCTGCCCACCGATCCCTCGGGCACGGGCTCGGACACCTCGCCGAACTCCGTCTGCATGCCCGTCTCGATCTCGATCGCGACGCGGCCGGCCGAGGCCGCGACGAGCGCGAGGTCGGAGATGTACGCCGACTGCGGCGACAGCAGCGCCCGCGAGGGCACGGGCATGGGCTCGAGCCGCAGCTTCTCGGCCACGCGCTGCTGCACCTTCGGGCCGATGGACCCGAGCGACCCGAAGCTGCCGACGGCGCCGGCCATCATCACCCGCAGGCACGGCTGCACGCCCCGGCGGATGCGGTCGTGGCCGCGCAGGAAGTCGTCGATCCACGTGG
The DNA here is from genome assembly GCF_054782875.1 of Microbacterium petrolearium. Taxonomy (NCBI): domain Bacteria; kingdom Bacillati; phylum Actinomycetota; class Actinomycetes; order Micrococcales; family Microbacteriaceae; genus Microbacterium; species Microbacterium petrolearium. Next base: position 22,364 of record NZ_BAAGRQ010000011.1, on the reverse strand, counting down.
CCACCTTGAGGCCGAACGTGATGGGCACGGCGTGCTGGCCGTGCGTGCGACCCGGCATGATCATGGTCGCCGAGCGCTCCGCGAGATCGGCCATCGCCTCCAGGCAGTCCAGCAGCAGCTGATCGATGATCCGATGCGCGCGCTTGATGAGGATCGCGTTGCCCGACTGCGTGATGTTCTGGCTCGTCGCGCCCCAGTGCACCCAGCCGCCCGCCGGCTCGCCGGCCACGCGCACGAGCTCCTCGATGAGCGGCACGAGCGGATGCCCCTGGATGCGCATGCCCTCGACGACGCGGGCGAGATCGAGGTTCTCGAGCCGCGCGACCTCGGTGATCCGCGCCGCCGCGTCCGCCGGGACGACGCCCAGCTCGGCCTCCGCCTGGGCCAGCGCCGCCTCGACGTCGAGCCACGCCTGCCAGATGCTCTCCTGCGTGTAGAGGGCGCGGATGCCGGCGTCGGGGACGCTGTAGTCCGTGAATCGACCGGCGTCGCCCGCAACCTCGGCGATCGACGGGATTCTGCTGCCCACCTTCGCCACCCTACTCCGCCCGCCGCGGCTCGCTTCCGGGACCCGTTGACATCCCCTCGGTTCCATGGTTCATTAGTCGAGTAACTAACCGACAAACCGACGGGAGACGCGGTGCCAGACGACGGCAAGCCCCTTTTCCTCCAGATCGCCGAGCGGGTGGAGGACGAGATCGTGGACGGCACCCTGCCCGAGGAGACGCAGGCGCCGTCGACGAACGAGCTCGCCGCGTTCCATCGCATCAACCCGGCCACGGCGGCGAAGGGAGTGAACATGCTCGTCGAGAAGGGCGTGCTGTACAAGCGCCGCGGCATCGGCATGTTCGTCGCCGAGGGCGCCCGCGAGCTGCTGCTCGCCGAGCGGCGTGCCGCCTTCGCCGACGCCTACGTGCTGCCGCTGCTCAACGAGGCCCGCCGCATCGGCCTCGCCCCCGACGACGTCCGCGCGCTCATCAGCGAGCACGCGAACCAGCCCACCCCCTGACACGGAAGGACCATGATGGACCCCGTCATCGAGGTGCAGAACCTCACCAAGCGCTACAAGGACAAGCTCGCGCTCGACGATGTGAGCTTCACCATCCAGCGCGATGCGATCTACGGCTTCCTCGGCCGCAACGGCGCCGGCAAGACCACGGCGATGTCGATCCTGACCGCGCAGAACTTCGCCACGAGCGGGTCCGTCAGGGTCTTCGGCGAGAACCCCTACGAGAACGCGCGCGTGCTCAACCGCATGTGCTTCGTGCGCGAGAGCCAGAAGTACCCGGACGAGGCGAACGCCAAGACGGCCTTCGCCTCCGCGCGGCTGTTCTTCCCGAACTGGGATCAGGGGCTGGCCGACGAGCTCATCGACGACTTCCAGCTGCCGCTGAAGACCATCACCAAGAAGCTCTCGCGCGGCCAGCTCTCGGCCGTGGGCGTGATCATCGGGCTCGCCTCGCGCGCCGAGATCACGTTCTTCGACGAGCCGTACCTCGGCCTCGACGCGGTGGCGCGCCAGATCTTCTACGACCGCCTGCTGCAGGACTACGCGGAGCACCCGCGCACGATCATCCTCTCGAGCCACCTCATCGACGAGATCTCCAACCTCATCGAGCGGGTGCTGGTGATCGACCGCGGCCGGATCCTCATGGACCAGTCGGTCGACGAGGCCCGCAGGCAGGCCACGAACATCGTGGGCGACGCCGAGCAGACGGAGCGCTTCGTGCGCGGCCGCGAGGTGCTGCACCGCGAGTCGCTGGGACGCGTCGCCTCGGTCACCTTCCTCGGGGAGCTCACGGATGCCGAGCGCCGGGAGGTCGCCGCGGCGGGCCTCGACTTCGCGCCCGTGCCGCTCCAGCAGCTGATCGTGCGCCTCACCCAGCATGAGGCTGCGAGCGCCACGGCCGGCATCGAACACACCAGCACCGAAGGAGCACTGCGATGACCACCGCCACCGCCCCCGCCCGCCGCAGCCTCGCGGGCCGCACCCTGAACGTCGTGCGCCTGCAGCTGATCAACGCCCAGTCGTTCGTGTGGGTGCCGCTGCTGATCCTCGGCGCCGCCATCGCGATCTCGCTGCTCATCTTCGGCATGGTGCCCGGCGGCGAGGTCAAGGTGGCCGGGGGCGCCAACGCACCTCTGTGGTACTTCCTCGCCATCGGCATCCAGGCGATGACCCTGAGCTTCCCCTTCTCCCAGGCGATGAGCATCACCCGGCGGGAGTTCTTCGTCGGAACGGTCATCGTCGGCGCGATCGGCGCGGCGATGATGGCCACGATCTTCCTGGCCCTGGCGGCCATCGAGGCCGCGACGAACGGGTACGGCCTGAACGGGCGCATCGCCTATCTGGAGTGGTTCTTCGAGCCCGGGTGGGCGTCCGCCTGGCTCATCTACTTCACCATCACGCTGCTGCTGTACGTCGTGGGCTTCTGGATCGGCACCATCTGGAAGCGCTTCGGAACCCTCGTGCTCACGAGCGTGCTCGTCGTGCTCGGCCTCGCCCTCGTGGTCGCGATCTTCGTGATCACGCGCACCGAGTCGTGGGAGCCCGTCATCACGTGGTTCGCCCAGACGGGTCCGCTCGTGCTGACGCTGTGGGGCCTGCTCCTCACGGCGGTGCTGTCGGTGGGCGCCTACGCCACGCTCCGCAAGGCGACGGTGTAGCCGGCACCTCCGGCGGCCGCGCCGTCGCGCACAGATCTCGCGCTTCCTCCCAGGGATTCGACCGGACCCTGGGAGGCGGTGCGGGATCTGTGCGATTGCGCGCGGCTCAGCCGGACTCGGCCTCGCGCTGCAGCGCCTCGCGCTCGGCCTCGGTCGGCTCGTAGCCCTGCACGTGCCGCTCGTCCGGGCCGTTGTACTCCGAGAGCGGGCGGATGAGGGCGTTGGACGCCTGCTGCTCCATGATGTGCGCCGTCCACCCCGTCACGCGCGCCGCGATGAACAGCGGCGTGAAGGTGAGGGTGTCGAATCCCATGAGGCTGTAGGCCGGGCCCGACGGGTAGTCGAGGTTCGGGTAGATGCCCTTGCGCTCGACGAACTCGCGCTCGAGCGTGCGGTAGAGCTCGAGCACGTCGGGCCGGTCGTAGTGCGCGGCCAGGCTCTCGAGTGCCACCTGCATCGTGGGCACGCGCGAGTCGCCGCGCTTGTACACCCGGTGCCCGAAGCCCATGATCTTGCGCTTCTCGGCGAGCGCCTTCTCGAGCCACGGCACGACGTTCTCGGCCGATCCGATCTCGTCGAAGATGTGCAGCACCGCCTCGTTCGCGCCGCCGTGCAGGGGGCCCTTCAGCGCCCCGATCGCCCCCACGACGGCCGAGTACAGGTCGCTCAGCGTCGAGGTCACGACGCGGGCGGTGAAGGTCGAGGCGTTGAACGAGTGCTCGGCGTACAGGATCATCGAGCGGTTGAAGGCGTCGACGACGACCGGATGCGCCTCCTCGCCGAACGTCATCCAGAGGAAGTTCGCGGCGTAGTCGAGGTCGTCGCGCGGCGCGATGAGCTCCTGCCCGCGGCGGCGGCGCTGGCCGTACGCGACGATGGCCGGCAGCGCGGCGAACAGCCGCACGCTGCGCGCGAGGTTCTCCTCGGGCGTGCCGAGCGCGTCCATCACCGACCCGGATCCCGCGGTGTCGCGCGCGCCGATCACGCTCACGGCCGTGCGCGCCTCGTCCATCGGGTGCGCCTCGAGCGGCAGCAGGTCGATCGCGGCCCGCACCTCGGGGGCGAGCGCGCGATGCCTGCGCTCCTCGGCGCGCAGCGCGGCCAGCTCTTCGCCCGTGGGCAGCTCGCCATGCCACAGCAGGTGCGCGACCGCCTCGAACGGCTGCGTCGCGGCCAGCTGCTGCACCGGATAGCCGCGGTACAGCAGGCTGTTCGTCTCCGGGTTGACCTTCGACACCGCGGTGGTGTCGACGACGACCCCGGCGAGGCCCTTCCTGATCTCGTCCGTCACGATCTCGCTCCCTTGCAGATCCGTCGGATCACCTGGTGATCTCGAAGTCGAAGATGCCCGAATCGAAGGTGTTGTAGCCCGCGTAGTCGAGCAGGTCGTACAGGTCGGCGCGGTGCTGCATCTCGCCGAGGCGAGACGTGAGCCGGCCCTCGTCGTTCAGGGTATCGAGCGCCCGCTCCGCCGCGCCCATCGCCATCCGCAGCAGCGAGACGGGCCAGATCACGATCCGCACGCCCGCGTCGCGCAGCTGGTCGACGCTGAACAGGTCGCTCTTGCCGAACTCGGTCATGTTGGCCAGGATCGGCACGTCCACGGCCTTGGCGACGGCCTCGAACTCGGCCAGGTCGGCCATCGCCTCGGGGAAGATCGCGTCCGCGCCCGCGTCGACGAGCTTCTTCGCGCGCTCCACGGCGGCGTCCAGGCCCTCGATCGCGCGGATGTCGGTGCGGGCCATGATCAGGAAGTTCGGGTCGCGCCGCGCGTCTGCGGCGGCCCGGATGCGCTGCAGCGCCGTGTGCTCGTCGACGACCTCCTTGCCGTCGAGGTGCCCGCAGCGCTTGGGGTTGACCTGGTCCTCGATGTGGCAGCCGGCCAGGCCCGCGTCCTCGAGCGTCTGCACGGTGCGGGCGACGTTCATCGGCTCGCCGAAGCCGGTGTCGGCATCGACGATCGCGGGCAGCTCGGTCATCCGCGCGATCTGCTGCGCGCGGCCGGCCACCTCGGTGAGCGTGGTGAGGCCGATGTCGGGCAGCCCGAGGTCGGCCGACAGCACCGCGCCCGAGATGTACACGCCGTCGAAGCCCTTGCGCTCGATCAGCCGGGCCGACAGCGGGTTGAACGCGCCGGGGAACCGCAGCAGCTCGCCCGAGTCCAGCCGCTCGCGGAACAGGCGCCGCTTCTCGTGCGCCGGGGTCTGGGCGTACAGCATCAGAACAGTCCCCTCGGGCTCGGCGCCTGCTCGAGCAGGCCGGGGCGCGCCACGATCGTGAGGCGCCGCACCTCGTCGGCCGTGAGCTCGGGCAGGCGCTGGGCGAGGTCGAGGAAGCGGTCGATCTCGTCCGGCTCGAGCGCGGGCTCGGCCAGCAGGCGGAACTTGCGGATGTAGTCGGCACGGGCGAACGGCCGGGCGCCGAGCGGATGGGCGTCGGCCACGGCGATCTCGTCCGTGACCGTGGATCCGTCGGCCAGGCGGATCTCCACCCGCCCGCCGAACGCCTTCTCGTCCGGGTCCTCCGAGTGGTAGCGGCGCGTCCACTCGTCGTCGAGCGCCGTGGTCACCTTGCGCCACAGCTCGACGGTGTCGGGCCGCGCCGCGCGCACGGGCGCGTACGAGTCGACGTGGTGCCAGCCGCCATCCTGCAGCGCCACCGTGAAGATGTACGGGATCGAGTGGTCCAGCGTCTCGCGCGACGCGGTCGGGTCGTACTTCTGCGGGTCGCCCGATCCCGATCCGATGACGACGTGCGTGTGGTGGCTCGTGTGCAGCACGATGCTCTCGACGTTGCGCGGGTCGCGGATCTCGGGGCGCTCGGCGCCGAGGCGACGGGCCAGGTCGATCCACGCCTGCGCCTGGTACTCGGCCGAGTGCTCCTTCGTGTAGGAGTCGAGGATCGCGCGCTTCGGCTCGCCGGGAGCGGGCAGCGGCACCTCGTAGCGGGCATCCGGACCGTCGAGGAGCCACGCGATCACGCCGTCCTCGCCCTCGTAGATCGGCGAGGGGCTCGTCTGGCCGCGCATCGCCCGGTCGACGGCCTCGACCGCCATCTTGCCGGCGAAGGCGGGAGCGTGCGCCTTCCACGTGCTGATCTCGCCCTTGCGGCTCTGGCGTGTGGCGGTGGTGGTGTGCAGCGCCTGCGACACGGCCTGGAAGACGACGGCCGGGTCGAGGCCGAGCATCGTCCCGATGCCCGCGGCGGCCGACGGGCCCAGGTGCGCGACGTGGTCGATCTTGTGCTTGTGCAGGCTGATGGCGCGCACGAGGTCCATCTGGATCTCGTAGCCCGTGGCGATGCCGCGCAGCACCGCGCGGCCGTCCGATCCGGCGTGCTGGGCGACGGCGAGGATCGGCGGGATGTTGTCGCCCGGGTGCGAGTACTCGGCCGCGAGGAACGTGTCGTGGTAGTCGAGCTCGCGCACCGCCACGCCGTTCGCCCACGCCGCCCACTCGGGGCTCGTGAGCCGGTCGAACGCGCAGCCGAACAGCGTCGATCCCGCCCCGCCGCGCGAGACGGGGTGATCCAGCGCCTGCGCGCGCGCCGCGTTGATGGGCCCGCGCGTGAGCGAGGCCGCGGCGACGGCGGCGTTGTCGATGATGCGGTTGACGATCATCTCCGCCACGTCGTCGTCGACCTCGACCGGATCGGCGGCGACCTCGGCGATCTTCCACGCGAGCTGCTGCTCGCGGGGCAGCGGCTCGTCGCTGCGGTAGGTGCGGACGGGATGGATGACGGTCATGCTGCTCCTTGCTCGGCGGCGGGATCGGCGGGCGCGGTCACGGCCGCTCGTTCTCCTCGGCGCCCGCCGCGACGTGATGCCGGATCACCTCGGCCACGACGAACTTGAACCACTTCTCGGCGAACTCGGGGTCGAGGTGCGCCGCCTCGGCCAGCTCGCGCAGGCGGGACACCTGCCGCGCCTCGCGATCCGGATCGGAGGCCGGCATGTCGTGCTGCGCCTTCAGCTGCCCCACCTGCTGCGTGGCGCGGAAGCGCTCCGCGAGCAGATAGACCAGCGCCGCGTCGATGTTGTCGATGCTGGCGCGCAGGCGCAGCAGCGCTGCGTACGGGTCCTCGGGCGTGCTCATACCGCGAGCCTACCGAGCCGGATCAGAGCCGCTCGATGATCGTCGCGTTCGCCATGCCGCCGCCCTCGCACATCGTCTGCAGCCCGTAGCGGCCGCCCGTATGCTCGAGGTGCGCGAGCATCGTGCCGAGCAGGCGCGTGCCCGACGCCCCCACCGCGTGCCCGAGCGCGATCGCGCCGCCCCACGGGTTGAGTCGCTCCGGGTCGGCGCCGAGCTCGGCGGCCCACGCGAGCGGCACGGACGCGAAGGCCTCGTTCACCTCGTACACGTCGATGTCGTCGAGCGCCAGCCGCGCGCGCTCGAGCACGCGCCGGGTGGCCGGGATCGGCGCGGTGAGCATGAGCAGCGGATCGTCGCCGACCGCACTGAAGGCGTGGAACCGCGCGCGCGGCCGCAGCCCCAGCCGCTCGGCCCGCTCCTCGCTCATGATGAGCACGGCGGAGGCGGCGTCGGTGAGCGGCGATGAGTTGCCCGCCGTGACGTCCCACGTCACCTCGGGGAAGCGCGCCTCCAGCTCGGACGTGCGGAACGCCGGCGGCAGCGCCGCGAGGGCCTCGGCCGTGGTCGAGGGGCGGATCGTCTCGTCGCGGTCGAACGCGCCGGCCCCGACCGGCACGGGCACGACCTGCGAGTCGAAGAGCCCGGCCTCCCACGCCGCCGCGGCGCGGCGGTGCGATTCGGCGGCGTACGCATCGAGCCGCTCGCGAGAAAGGTCCCACCTGCGCGCGACGAGCTCGGCCGAGACCCCCTGGCCGACCAGGCCGTCCGGGTAGCGCCGCGCGATCCCCTCCGCCCGCACGGATCCCTCGGCCGACGACCCCAGCGGCACCCGGCTCATCGACTCGACGCCGGCGGCGATGACGACGTCGTACGCGCCGGCCATCACGCCCTGCGCCGCGAACGAGACGGCCTGCTGGCTCGATCCGCACTGCCGGTCGATGGTCACCGCCGGCACCGACTCGTCGAACCCCGCGGCGAGCACCGCCTGCCGCGCGATGTTGGAGCCCTGGTCGCGCAGCTGGCTGACGCAGCCCATGATCACGTCGTCGACCTGCGCCGACTCGAGGCCGCTGCGTTCCAGAAGCACGGCGAGCACGTGCGCCGCGAGGTCCACGGGATGCACCTCGGCGAGCGCGCCGCCCGGCTTGCCCTTGGCCGACGGGGTCCGTACCGCGTCCACGATCACCGCGTTCTGCATGTCCACTCCTTCTTGCGCCCGCGTCGCCCTCGACATCGGCGCGTCGATCCCTTCGAATGGTCACAGGACGCCGGTGCCCGCGTCCACCCCCGCAGCGACGCAGGAGGAACCATGGAGCTCACCCACACCGCCGCCCTCGTCACGGGCGGCGCCTCGGGACTCGGCGCCGCGACCGCCGAGCGGCTCGCCGACGCGGGTGCGCTCGTCGTCGCGCTCGACCTGCCCGAGGCGGTCGAGGGCCGCACCTGGGGCGACGCGATCCGGTACGTCGGCGGCGACGTGACTGATCCGGCTCAGGTGTCGGCGGCGCTCGACGCGCTGGGCGAGGGCGATCCGCCGCTGCGCGTCGTCGTGAACTGCGCGGGGATCGCGCCGGCCCGCAAGGTCCTGTCCTCGCGCGGGCCGCACGACCTCGAGCTGTTCCGCCGCACCGTCGAGGTCAACCTCGTGGGCACGTTCAACGTGCTGCGCCTGGGCGCCGAGCGGATCGCGCGCGCCGAGCCCGACGGCGACGGGCAGCGCGGCGTCATCGTCAACACGGCCTCGGTCGCCGCCTTCGAGGGGCAGATCGGCCAGGCGGCGTACGCCGCGTCGAAGGGCGGCGTCGTGGGGCTGACGCTGCCGGCCGCCCGCGATCTGGCCGCGCACGGCATCCGGGTGAACACGATCGCGCCCGGCATCGTCGACACGCCCCTGCTCGCCTCGCTCGGGCCCGAGGTGGGCGCCTCGCTCGCCGAGGCGATCCCGTTCCCCCGCCGGCTCGCGCGGCCGGACGAGTTCGCCCGGCTCGTGCAGGCGATCGTGGAGCACGACTACCTCAACGGCGAGACGATCCGCATGGACGGCGCCCTGCGCATGGGGCCGTCGTAGGGCCGGGATCGGCCCGCGGGCGGATCAGCCGGCGGGCGGATCAGCGCCCGAGAGGCAGGATCCGCGTCGGCGTCGGGTAGTCCAGGCGGTGGCGCACGCGCCCGGGGAAGCCGGTGCGCTCGTCGAGCGGCAGCGAGACGATCTCGCTCGACCCCTGGCCCGCGACGAGCAGGGTGTCGCGCACGATCGCGTGGTGGCGCGGCGTGGCGACGCCCGACTCGGCGAGCGCGACCGGCTCGAGGCGGTCGCCGTCCCCCGCCACACGCAGCACCGAGATCGTGTCGCTGCCGCGCAGGCCCGCGTACAGGAACGCCCCGTCGCGCGAGGGCGCGAGCTCGGCGGCCGTGTCGCCCTCGGCGGCTCCGGTCTGCGCGCCGGCGCGCAGCGCCCACCGGCCGTCGGCCCCGCGCGCGAGCACGAACACCTCGCACGAGAGCTCTGTCACCACGTAGAGGAAGCCGCTGGGGTGCAGCACCATGTGCCGCGGCCCCGTGCCGAACGGCAGCACGACCTCGTGATCCGGCACGAGGCCGGTCGCGCCCACGCGCCAGAACCGCACGAGATCGAAGCCCAGATCGGTCGTCGCGACGCGCCCGTCGGGCAGGAACAGCGCCGCGTGCGCGCGCGACGGCCGCGGCTCGGCCGGCGCGGGCGCCGCGCCGCGCAGGGCGTCGGCGAGCGCTTCGTCCTGGCCGTCATCGCCTTCGGCGCCGCCGGATCGGCGCGCGCGGTCCAGCAGATCGCGCACGGCGGGATCGTCGAACGGGTCGGCCTTCCCGCCGAGCAGCGCCCGCAGTTCGGCGGCCGGATCCGATCCGTCGTCCGTGCCGGCCAGCATCGCCGCGATCCGCCCCGGGTCTGCCCCGCCGCCCACGAGCGCCCCGAGATCAACGGCCCCCGCCCAGTCGGGCAGGGCCGTGTCGTCGCCGAACCCGCCCTCGTTCGCCGAGCCCGCGCCCGATCCGATGCGGGCTCGCGGATCGGGCGCGGGTTCGGCGGAGTACGGGTCGTGGGCCTCGGGGGCGAGGGCGGGCTCGCCCAGGCGGCCGTCGGCGGTGAGGGGGATGTGCACGACGCGGCCGTCGCCCCAGCACGAGGCGATCAGGCGCGAGCCGTCGGGCGCGGCGGCCACGTGACAGACGGCCTCGCCCGCCGCGGCGGGCTCGCCCAGCGGGATCAGCGTCGCCTCGCCCGTGCGCCGGAACGCGGCGACCTGCTGCGCGCCCTCGAGCGCGGCGTACAGCACGGGCGCCGACGGGTGCGGCGCGAGCCACGTGGGCGACGGCGTCTCGACCGCATCGCCGCGATGCGCCAGCGGCCCGGATGCCAGCGGCGCGTCGGCGTCGCCCGCCGTCACGACGCCGATCCCGGCGCCGTCGCCGCCCATGTCCGATCCGCGCCCGCCGATGAAGAACCTCATGCGCCCATCCTGCCCCGCCGCAGCCGCGCCTTCGACACCTCGACAACCCTCGGTTGCTGAACGCAGGCGTGCAGCGCGCCGGAGAGGACGCGACCAGCGCAACCCGGCCGGCGGGCTTGCGGTGGTCGCCTCATCTCCGCGGCCAGCGGCCGCTCCGTTCAGCAACCGATGAGGCCCGCGGCCAGTGAGGCTCAGTCGACGAGGTCGTGGCGGACGATCACCTGGTCGCGCGAGGGGCCGACGCCGATGACCGAGATACGCGTGCCGCTCATGCGCTCGAGCGCCAGCACGTAGTCCTGCGCCGTCTGCGGCAGGTCCTCGAACGTGCGGCAGCCCGAGATGTCCTCGCTCCAGCCGGGGAAGTGCTCGAGGATCGGCTGGGCGTGGTGGAAGTCGGTCTGGTTCACCGGCACCTCGTCGAACCGGCGCCCCTCCACGTCGTACGCCACGCAGACGGGGATCTGCTCGAGGCCCGTGAGCACGTCGAGCTTGGTGAGCACGAGGTCGGTGATGCCGTTGATCCGGGTCGCGTAGCGCGTGATGGGCGCGTCGTACCAGCCGACGCGGCGCGGGCGGCCCGTCGTCGTGCCGAACTCGAAGCCCTTCGCCCGCAGCCAGTCGCCCTGCTCGTCGAACAGCTCGGTCGGGAACGGCCCGGAGCCGACGCGCGTCGTGTAGGCCTTGACGATGCCGACGATCCGGTCGAGGCGGTTCGGGCCGACGCCCGATCCCGTGGACGCGCCACCCGCCGTCGCCGACGACGACGTGACGTACGGGTAGGTGCCGTGGTCGACGTCGAGCATGGTGGCCTGGCCGCCCTCGAACACGACGACCTCGCCGCGCTTCAGGGCCTCGTCGAGCAGGTAGCCGGTGTCGGCCACGAGGGGCGCGAGGCGATCGGCGTACGAGAGGAGGTCGTCGACGATCTCGTCGACGGTGATGGCGCGGCGGTTGAACACCTTCACGAGCAGGTGGTTCTTCTGGTCGAGCGCGCCCTCCACCTTCTGGCGCAGGATCGACTCGTCGAACAGGTCCTGCACGCGGATGCCCACGCGGCTGATCTTGTCGGCGTACGCGGGACCGATGCCGCGGCCCGTCGTGCCGATCTGCTTCTTGCCGAGGAAGCGCTCGGTCACCTTGTCGAGCGTGCGGTGGTAGTGCGTGATGAGGTGCGCGTTCGCGCTCACGCGCAGCTTCGACACGTCCACGCCGCGCGCCGAGAGCGCGTCGAGCTCGGCGAAGAGCACCTCGGGGTCGATCACGACGCCGTTGCCGATGACGGCGTTGACGCCGGGCGACAGGATGCCGGAGGGCAGCAGGTGCAGCGCGTACTTCTCGTCGCCGACCACCACCGTGTGGCCGGCGTTGTTGCCGCCGTTGAACTTCACGACCCAGTCGGTGCGGTCGCCGAGCAGGTCGGTGGCCTTGCCCTTGCCTTCGTCGCCCCACTGGACGCCCACGATGACGATGCCTGGCACGGGTTCCCCCTCTGATCGGGTGCGCTACCCGTCGATCCTACCGAGCGCCCCGGCGACGCCCCCGCGCGCGTCAGGCGGCGGGCGTGGCGGACGCCTCGATCTCGCGGAGAACGTCCACGACAATCCGCTGGTGTTCCTCGTCGGGGAAGACGACGTCGATGCGCGTGGACTCGCGATCCGTGTAGGGGCTGTCGAAGAGGCGCCTCGGGTCCATCTCGCCTCGGCTGGTGAGCTCGTCCACCACCATGCGCAGGAACTCCATCTGGCCCGATGTCAGGCCACCGAATGCCAGTCGGGCGGCGAACGCGGCTTCGGCCGCCGAGCGGTCGAGACCGACCAGCGAGCGGACGAAGATGCCGAGTCCTCGATCACCCGTCACCCTGGCAAGAGCCTCCGGCGTGCCCTCCCCCTGCTCGATGAGGATGCGCTCGAGTTCGCCGAGATCCGTCTCGGTCAGCGGCAGATTGCGGCGCAGTCTCTGGATGGCGAGGTGATCGCGGTGCGCGCGGATGTACGCCGTGACCTTCTCGCGGAAGCGAGCCTGGTCGACCCCGACGGCGACGATCGGGAGGTCGACGCCGCGCCGCTCGCCCAGATCGTCTGCCCAGTCCACGACCACGACCTTGCGCTTCTTCCTGTCGAGGAACTGGACGAGGCCTCGGATCGCGCGTCGCGCGTGCTCGAGCATCGCCAGCGTGACGCCCTCCCACCACTCGTCGCTCGTGAGCGCCTCGAGAAGTTCTGCCTGGTCCGCGACCTGCGGGACCGCGAGCTTCTCGAGCAGCAGCCTCGCCACCTGCTGCACGTTGTCGCGCATGCGACGCGCGGTCGCCTCGTCCCCCTCGAGTTGCGCCAGCTCGCGGCGCAGCAGGAGCAGGTCGAACCTCTTCGCCTGCTCGTCGTCGTCGGCCACCGCCGTCGGCATGCCGCCCAGCGCGGCGGCGACGTCTCCCGCCTCGACCGCGCCGATCGGCGCCTGCCACGCCGCGATGTCCCGGTATCGCTCGATGAGCTCCCGGTGCGGGCGCGCAACGAACGACTCCGCGGGAATCCCGGCGACGAACTCGCTCAGCCACGCGGCGGCAGAGGCGCGGGCCTCCGCGTCGTCCGTACCCGGGGCGATCCTGCTGACGAGCGCCGCGCGCGTCGCGAAGAGTCGGCTGCCCAGTGATGCCGGCACCGAAGCAGCGCGATCGGCGGGCTCCATCCGGAAGAAGTCGAGGTTGCCGCAGAAGTCGAAGACCCGGAAGCCCGACTTGTCGTCGGTCGATGGGTCGCCCGTGTCGCCGAACACCCCCGGTGCCAGTCGCGTTCCGCGCCCGATCATCTGCCAGAATTTGGTCTTCGAGTGCACCTCCTTGAACAGCACGAGATTGAGCACCTCGGGCACGTCGATGCCGGTGTCGAGCATGTCGACGCTGATCGCGATGTGCGGGGCCTTTGCCGGCTGTGAGAAGTCGTCGATGAGGCGCTGCGCGTACGAGGACGCGTGTGTGATCACCTGCGCGAAGTCCCCACCGAGGTGGGGGTACTGCGCATCGAACCGCTCCTTGATGAAATCCGAGTGGCGCTGATTCTTCGCGAAGACGATCGTCTTGCCGAGTCGGTCACCTCCTGCCACCCGGTGGCCATGGGTCATGAGCTCGGCAAGCGCCTTGTCGACCGTGTCGGCGTTGAAGAGCGTGCGGAAGACCCGGGCCGCCTCAACCTCGATCGGCGGGTCGTCGTGGTCGCTCTCCTCGTCCCAATCCAGGGTGTCCCACTCCTCCCGCTCCTCCTCGGAGAGGTCGTCGTAGCGCACGCCACGGCGGTGGAAGCCGAGGTCATATGAGTAGCCCTCCGGCCCGACGAGGTAACCGTCCGCGATCGCCTCATCGAGCGGGTACGAGTCTGTCGGCACGCCGGGCTCGAGGCCGAACAGCCGGTACGTGCTCCGCGCGATGTCGTCCACGGGCGTGGCGGTCAGACCGAGCAGCAGCCCGTCGAACCAGTCGAACAGCGCGCCGTACTTCTGGTACACCGAGCGATGCGCCTCGTCGATGACGATGAGATCGAAGAACCCCGGCCCGAACCGCCGTTCGCCGCGCGGGCCCCGGTCGCCGTCGACGAGATTCATCATCGTCGGATAGGTGGAGAGGTAGACGCGGCCCTTGGTGACCCTGTCAGACGTGAGATTCACGGTGGCGACGTCGGGAAGGTGCTCGGAGAACGCCCGCCCGGCCTGACTGACGAGCGCGGTCCGGTCGGCGAGGAACAGCACGCGCTTGACCCAGCCCTGCGCCATGAGCTGCTTGACGAGCGCGACAGTGGTGCGCGTCTTCCCGGTGCCGGTCGCCATGACCAGCAGTGCCCTGCGCTGGAGCGCATCGAAATGCTCCCCGACCTTCGCGATCGCGCGGAGCTGGTACGGACGCCCAGCGATGGCCGTGTCGACAGGCGCGGCCGTGAGCGGCCGACGGAGCGCGCGGCGTTCGATCATCAGCTCCAGCTCGTCGCGCGTGTAGAAACCGGCGACGGCGCGCGGCGGATAGCCGGCGGCGTCGTCCCAGATCTGGTGCCGATCGCCGTTGGACAGGAAGATGACGGGTCGCCGCCCCGTGACCGCCTCCAGCCGGTCCGCATAGAGCTTCGCCTGCGGGCCGCCGGCAGCCGGATCTTTGATCGTGCGCTTCGCCTCGACGAGCGCGAGCGGGAGCCCGTCGGCGCCCCACAGCACGTAGTCGACGTACCCGACGCCCGACTCGTTGACGCCGGGGATGACCGGCATGCCCTCGACCCTGTACTCGCGGTCGCGGGGCTGATCGAGCGGCCATCCGGCCTCGTGGAGGAGGAGGTCGATGAGCTGACGACGAGTGTCGTCCTCGCGGTAGTCGTGAGTGTCCGCAGTCGCGTCCGCCGCCTGCGCCGCCGCGATCTGCTGCCGCAGCCGCGCGATCTCGGCGTCGCGCTCCGCGAGAGTCGCGTCGCGCTCCGCGAGCGCCCGCTCCGCGGCCTCCTGATCCGCCTTGATCCGCTTCGCGAGCGCGATCTGCTGCTCGGCCGTGAGGGGTGCGCGCCGCTTCACGATATCGACATCGAACTGCGATCCGAGCGGCGCCGCCTCGGGGAACGTCGAGTAGTGCTTGACGGTCCAGACCACGACGTCGAAGAGGTGCCGCAGCAGCTCGAGCGCCTCCCGCGACGAGAGCTTGCGCTTCTCGTGGACGGCGTCATTGCCGACTCGGCGGATGATGTTCATCTTCGCGTTCACGACGGACGTGCGCAGCTTGAACTGGTTGTCGTTCATCCGCGCGTTGAGATCGCTCCGGTACGGCTCGAGCAGACCGAAGACCTCGACGAACAGGTACTCGACGAGCGCCTCCACCGCGCTGCGCGCGTACTTGCCCGCCGCCTGCGCGTCGGAGAGAACGTACGACTCCGCCCGCTGACACGCCTCATACAGCTCCGGCCACTCGTCGCGGATGAACCCGAAGTTGCTCACCGATCCCCCGATCACACAGAAGTCAGGATCAGCGTATCGGCGCCGTGCGACATCACACGGCCGCCGGTACCATCGACCAACCCCTGGCGCGCCTCGGCGCCCAGTTGGAGTGCCCGGATGGCGGTTTGGCCGGGCACTCGGAATGTCAGGCCCGAGCCCGTCAATCGGTGCTCTTGGGAATGTCCGAGGATCGTGAGACGCTTACGTCAGTGGTGGCCAGCGACAAGACGTCCAGGGGATGTCTTCCTCCGGGATAGCTGGCCGCCCTCGTTCTCACCGCCAGATGGACGGCGTCTCGGACAACTGACCCCACGGGAAGAACACGGAGTTCGTCGTCGGCCTGATGTAGTCATCCCACCAGGTACCGCTCTTCGCCATCGCGCGACGTTGCACCGCCCAGAGTGCGTAATCAGCCACCTGAAGGCCCCAGGCCGTCTCGGCGTTCCAGACGCACAGCGTGTAGTTCACGGCCACCTGGGAGCAGACGTCGCGTAGCGCTGCCCTCGCTTCGGTGAGCCGCCGGGCCGTGCCGAGTGTCGCAACGATCACGATCAGACGATCCCCCGGCTTCGTCACCTGCGGCACGAGGTACTTCAGGTGCATGAACCAGGCCAACTTGTACAGCCGCATCTCGCCCTCAGAGCGGATGCGCGGGTAGGCGTTCTCCTTCAGCAACAGCGTGGCGTCGATGCGTGGAGCCTGACGCTGGATCTCCGCGAACACCTCCGCCTTGGTCGTCTTCGAGTCCTTGATCGCATGGAATCCGTCAGCAAGCGATCGCTCATTCGCTCCTATGCGGTGCTCCAGCTCGACGCGCAGTTGGAGCCCGCCCTGAAGCGCCTCGCCATGACCGTCGCGATACGTGGCGGTGCCGAAGCCGAAGTACGGCGTCGCGCCCGACTTGCCCTGCGGCGCGTAGTCCAGGTTGCCGGTCTCGTCGGCATAGACATAGACATCAGCCATCACAGCTCCCCGCGGAAGGCGCGGTGCTGGAGGGCGGCAAAGAGCTCGTCGTCGGCCTCGAGCGCACGAGCGACGCGAGCGCGCTCGGCGTGGATCGCCTCGACCTTGGCGGCGAACTCCTGCTGCAGGGCGAGGGGCGGGACGGGGATCCAAAGCGCGGACAAACGGGACTTCGAGATATTTGACATCGATGCAGCCGATCCGCCGGCGAGCCCGCGTACTCGGCGCCGCATCCGTCGGGACATCAGGAGAGCCTGAACGTACGCACCGTCGAGACGTTCATGATCTATGTTGAGGCGGAACACGAGGTCTGGGATCGCCAACCGCGGCGGAACGTCCCTCACAAACACAACGGCACCCACCAACTCGGGCGTGTTCTTGCGAGTCATGAGGACATCGCCGTCCTTCACCTCGTGCCTGCGAAGGAAACTTGCATCGCCGAGGAAAGCCTTGTTCTCCCACGGTCGGAATTTCCCGTAGGTCACCGCGCCTAGCTTGAGGACGCCCCACTCATCTCCTACCGCTGCGCGAGGTTCCGCGACGGGGCTGACACCACTGTCGATGGACGGAACCACCTCACCCAACGGGACAACCGCGTCGGACCGCCCGGCGAACATCTCATGAAAGAGAGCCTGGGGGAGGGCGTCGAGGTGGGCGAGCTGGGCGCGGCGCTTCGCGCGGATCGCATCGGCCGCGTCAAGGATCGCCGCGATCCGCTGTTGTTCAGAAACGGGCGGGAGCGGCATCTCCAGCGCGCCGAGCCCTGCATTAGTTAATGCCCGTTGTGTCGCGCCCGCACTCAAGCTGTCCATCGTCAATTGAGTTTCCGACGAGCGCAACCAGTGCTTCAGGAAGTGCACATTGGCGCGCTCAGGCCGCGGACGAAGAATGGCGAATCCGGTTGAGAACACGGCCCTCGACGCACGCTCATCCATCACGAAGACTTTTGCGGTCGCAGCCATACGCGCAAACGCGATGTCGCCGGGGGCACCCACCAAGTCCGCGCGTGACGGTCGCTCTTCGTATGTGATGGCGACACCGCCGAGATTCCCCTCATCATCGGCATCGCCAGTCGCGATATATCTACGTACCCCAACCCAAGGGGTCACGCGGTCCTTCACGAGGGGTGCGACCTCCAGAAGCCGAACGCGCTGCCACGTCACGCCAGCAACCCCCGCAGTTCCTGCACGCCGTCCGCGATCTCCGCGTTGAGGCGCTCGACGTCGGCGAGGATGTCGGCCACCGGGCGGTGCTCGACCTCCTCGTACTCGACCTCCTTGTAGCGGTTGATGGACAGGTCGTAACCCTGCCCGCGGATCTCGTCGGCGGGCACGAGGAACGACTGCTCCGTGCGGGCGCGCTCCTTCTCCCCCGCACGGTTCCGCCAGCGGGTGAGCACGTCGGGCAGATCCGACGTCTCGAGCTTCGTGCGCTTGTCGTCAAGCGAGAAGCCGTCGCTGCGCACGTCGTAGAACCAGACGTCGTCGGTGCCGCCGGCCCCCGTCTTCGTGAAGAACAGGATCGCCGTCGACACCCCGGCGTACGGCCTGAAGACGCCCGACGGCAGCTTCACGACGGCGTCGAGCTTGTGCTCGTCGACGAGCATGCGGCGCATGTCCTTGTGGGCCTTGCTCGATCCGAACAGCACGCCGTCGGGCACGATCACCGCGGCGCGACCGCCCGTCTTCAGCAGGCGCAGGAAGAGCGCGAGGAACAGCAGCTCGGTCTTTTTGGTTTTGACGACGCGCTGCAGCTCCTTGCTCGTCGCCTCGTAGTCCAGAGAACCGGCGAACGGGGGGTTGGCGAGCACCATGTCGTACGACTCCGCGTCATCCGCCGATCCCTCCGCGAGCGAGTCGCGGTAGCGGATGTCGGGTGCGTTCACGCCGTGCATCAGCATGTTCATCGAGCCGATCCGCAGCATCGTGGAGTCGAAGTCGAAGCCGTGGAACGCCGAGTGGTGGAAGTGCTTCGACTGCACCTGGTCGACGAGCACATCGGGGTGCTCCGCGCGGATGTACTCCGCGGCGGCCATCAGGAAACCGGCGGTGCCGCAGGCGGGATCGACGATCTCCATGCCGGGCTTCGGGGCCATCATGTCGACCATCAACTGGATGATGTGCCGCGGGGTGCGGAATTGCCCGTTGACGCCGGCCGAGGCGATCTTCGACAGCAGGTATTCGTAGAGGTCGCCGTTCGTGTCGCGATCCTTCATCGGGATCTCGTCGAGCTGGTCCATGACCTTGCCGAGCAACGCCGCGCTCGGGATCGTGAAGCGCGCGTCGCGCATGTGAGCGCCGTAGGTGGTCTCCACCCCCGCGATCTCCGATCCGAGACCGCGCAGGAACGGAAACACCTCCTCCGACATGACTTCGTACACCGCTGCGCTGTCGCCATTCGCCCGCAGCCGCGACCAGCGCAGATGCTCCTGGCCCTCACCGAACGGCATCGGGCGCGACGTCGAGCCGGTCAGCCGCAACTCGTGTTCGGCGTCGGTCTGCTGGTCGTCGAGGCGGCGGAGGAACAGCAGATAGGTGATCTGCTCGATCACCTCGAGCGGGTTCGAGATGCCGCCCGACCAGAACGCGTCCCAGACCCGATCGATCCTGCTCTTGAGTTCACCCGTGATCACGGATCGAGCTTACGTGCGGCCGCCGACACCTCCGGGTCCGGCTTCGCCCCGCACACCGCTACTGTGACTCGCATGACGACGCACGCGCCGGCGGCGCGCACCCGGGTCCGGACCGCCGTGTGGGGCATCCTGCGGCTCGCCGCCGCGGCCCTCATCGCGGCGGCGGTGATCGCCCAGCTCGACCGCACCCTGCAGAACGCCGTGGCGAACGACTTCCACCTGCCCACGGTGACGGCGAACTTCCTCAGCTTCTTCACGATCGAATCGAACGTGCTCGCGGCCGTCGTGCTCGTCGTCGCCGCCGTGCGCGGCTGGACGTCGCGCGAGGAGCGCGATCCGGCCTGGCTGGCGGTCGCGCTGGCCGCCGTCACGACGTTCATGATCATCACCGGCCTCGTCTACAACCTCCTGCTGCGCGGCATCGAGTTGCCCCAGGGCCAGACCGTGCCGTGGTCGAACGAGGTGCTTCACGTGGTGGGGCCGCTGCTCCTGCTGCTCGACGCGCTGTTCGCCCCGCGCCGGCGCGGCCTGCCGTGGGGCACGGTCGGGATCATCGTGATGTACCCGATCGCGTGGGCCGTCTACACCCTCGTCCGCGCGGGCCTCATCACCAACCCGGGCACGGGCGAGCCGTGGTGGTACCCGTACCCGTTCCTCAACCCGCACGTGCAGGGCGGGTACGGCGGGGTCGCGCTGTACATCGTCGGGATCGCGGCGGCGTTCGCCCTCGTGGCGTGGGCGGTCGTCGCGCTCGGGCGCCGGCGCGACCCGCTGCTCGAGCGCTGAGGCGCCGGCGCGACCCGGACCGCGCGGCCGTCGACGGCTGACCGGGCAGAACTCCCCCACGCCCGGGTCGCCGCGGCGCACGTAGGCTGACCGAGGGCCGCCTCGACGCGGCACCACGCGACTTGCGTCCCGCACACAGGTAAGGGGAGCCGATGCCCGCGACGAGCGCCGCACCGACCGAGCAGGAACTGGCCCGCGCCCGCGAGGTCCTCGACCACATCGCCGCGTCGTACTCGCTGCGCATGGTCGGTCAGGAGCGGCTGCGCACGAGCCTGCTCGTCGCGCTCATCGCCAACGGCCACATCCTGCTCGAGTCGGTGCCGGGCCTGGCCAAGACGACGGCGGCCAGCACGCTCGCCGACACCGTCGCGGCGGAGTTCAAGCGCATCCAGTGCACGCCCGACCTGCTGCCGAGCGACATCACGGGCAACCAGGTGTACGACGCCTCGACGGGCACGTTCCGCACGGTGCTGGGCCCGGTGCACGCCAACTTCGTGCTGCTGGACGAGATCAACCGCTCGAGCGCCAAGACGCAGAGCGCCATGCTCGAGGCGATGCAGGAGCGCCAGACGACGATCGGCGGCGAGGTGCACCACCTGCCCAAGCCGTTCCTCGTCATCGCGACGCAGAACCCCATCGAGCAGGAGGGCACCTACGAGCTGCCCGAGGCGCAGCTGGACCGCTTCCTCATGAAGGAGATCGTCGACTACCCGAGCCCCGCCGAGGAGTTCGAGGTGCTGCGCCGCATCGACACGGGTGTGCTCGATCCGGATCGTCACCTCGACAGCACCGCCACGCTCGAGGACGTGCTGCTCATGCAGGATGTCGCGCGCCGCATCCACGTCTCCGACGCGATCCGCAACTACATCGTGGGCCTCGGCTACGTCACGCGGAACCCCGCCCCGTACATCGGCGAGGAGCGGGCGCGCTACATCAAGTACGGCGCGAGCCCGCGCGCGAGCATCGCGTTCCTGCAGTGCTCGCGCGCGCTCGCGCTCATCAACGGCCGCACGCACGTGCTGCCGGAGGACGTGCGCGCGCTGCGCCACCTCGTGCTGCGCCACCGCGTGCTGCTCACCTTCGAGGGCGAGGCCGACGGCATCCGCAGCGAGGACCTCATCGACGCGATCTTCCAGTCGGTGCCGACCCCGTAAGCCCATGGCCACCCTGCTCACCCGGGTGAAGGGCCGGCTCTTCATCCACTCGCGGCGCAAGTCGGTGCACGCGCTCGACGGTGCGTACGCCTCGCTGCTGCACGGGCGCAGCCTGGACTTCGAGGACCTGCGGCGCTACGAGCACGGCGACGACATCCGCGACATCGACTGGCGCGCCACGGCGCGGCTGTCGACGCTGCTCGTGAAGCGCTCGCGCGCCACGCGCATGCACACGATCCTGTTCGCCGTCGACACGGGACGGCGGATGGCGGCGGTGGCGCCGGACGAGACCTCGAAGAAGGAGCTGGCGATCATGACCGTCGGCGCGCTGGGGCTGCTGAGCGTGCGCCACGGCGACGACGTCAGCGTGCTCTACGGCGACGCCGCCGACGTGCGCCGCACGCCGCCGCGCCGGTCCGAGGGCGCGCTCGAGCACGCGCTGCGCACGATCGACGCGGCGTGCACCCCGGCCTCGGCCCCGAGCGACCGCGCGGCGCTGCTGCGCACGATCGCCCGCACCGTGCAGCGCCGCATGATCATCGCCGTCGTCACGGACGAGGCGCCGCTCACCGACGAGCACGAGGCGGCGCTGCGGCGCCTGCGCGTGCAGCACGACGTGCTGTGGATCACGGTGCGCGACGCCGATCCGGTGCTCGAGCGGGCCTCGCGCGACGCCCGGCGCGACGTCGACAGCGGGTGGCGGGTGCCGGAGTTCCTGCACGGCGACGAGGAGGTGCGGCGCGAGCTCGCGGCCGAGCGCGAGGCCGAGGACGCCCGCCGCGCCGAGACGCTGAACGCGCTCGAGATCAGCCACGCCGACGTGTCGACGCACGACGACGTCGTGCCGCGGCTCATCGCGCTGCTGCAC
This sequence comes from Microbacterium petrolearium, assembly GCF_054782875.1. Lineage (NCBI taxonomy): Bacteria > Bacillati > Actinomycetota > Actinomycetes > Micrococcales > Microbacteriaceae > Microbacterium > Microbacterium petrolearium. Next base: position 753 of record NZ_BAAGRQ010000011.1, on the reverse strand, counting down.
AGGAGGGCCGCCCATGTCGGCGCGCGCTGAGGCGGCGGCGCGACTGGCCGCGCCCGCCGACGAGCTCTACCCGCCCGTGCAGTACGGCGGCGGCTGGCTGCTGCTGGCCGCCGCGATCCTCGTCGTCATCGTGCTGGCCGTGTGGCTCATCCTGTTCCTCACGCGCGAGCGCCCCGTGAAGGCGCCGCCGGCCGACGACGGCCGCCCCACCGCGCAGGCACTCGATGCCCTGCGCGGCGACTACCTGCGCCGGATCGACGAGGTCGAGCGCGCGTACGCCGACGGCGCGCTCACCCCCCGCCGGGCCAACCACGAGCTGAGCGGTCTGACCCGCGCGTTCGTGAACGAGTACACCGGCATCGCCGCGCCGGTCATGTCGCTCGACGAGCTCGAGGCCCACGGCGTGCACCCCGCGCTCGTCGACGCGGTCAAGCGCCACTACTACCCGAGCCTGTTCGCCCGCGGTCCCGTCATCGATCCGCACGCCGGCGCAGCCGCGGCCCGCGAGGTGGTGAACGCATGGCACTGACGAGCATCTGGCCCCTCATCGCCATCGCCGTGGCGGCCGTGGTGGCGATCGGCGCGGGCCTGGCGTGGGGACTGCGTCGGGGCCGCGGCGCGCGCGGCGGCGACGGCGGACTCCCGGCGCGCGCCGAGCGGCTGCGCGAGTTCCCCGCCGTGCGGCGGGCCACGCGCCGCCGTGCCGGCGGCGTCGTCGTGGCGCGTCCCATGGCGGCGCAGACGATCGTGCCC
>NZ_BAAGRQ010000010.1:0-96393 GCF_054782875.1 Microbacterium petrolearium | reverse complement strand
CTGCACGACGAGCTGGACCGCGTCGGCCTTGAACTCCTCAGTGAACTTCCTGCGATTCGTAGACATCTCTGCCTGTCGTTCCTTCCTGGTAACGACCGTCTACAAGAAGTGTCACACCCCATCCTCTACTTCCTCGCCGGGATCGGCTGCTACGGCGCCGTCCGGCTCGGACACACTGAATGGTTCTACCTCGGCATGCTCACCTGCTGGTGGACCGCCCTCAAACTCACCGTCCACGGCCTCGCCGCTACCGTGCGCCTGCTCATCGCTCGCGGCCACGAGAACCTCGCCGTCCGCACCGCCATCCGCAACGAACGACGCACCGCCCTCTCAGAAGGTCGAACCGCACCGACCCACACCGCCGCAGAACGCCGCCGCATCACCCGCAACGTACGGCACACACTGTTCACGCAGTACGAGATTCGGGCAAACAGCCCCTTCGACTCTGAATGATCGGCCGCAGACGAGGCTTCGGGCTGCTCGACTTACGCGAACCCAGGCCGACTCCAATCACATAAGTGGAAGCGAACGGCGGGAAGCCTCACGGAGCCCGGTGACGCGTAATCTCGGCATGTCGGGTGACGTCGTCGAATCCGACCTGTTCGGACAGGGGTAGGGACGGGTGCGGCGAAACACAGTCAATAGCTCTGACGGTTGGGGCGTCCTGTTGATCGCGAAGTGGTCCGAGGTTTAGTCGGATGGCAGGAGGGAGAACGACAACGCGATGTGAGTAGCCGCAAAGACGCCTCGCCATGGAAAACTCAGTGCGAACGAAATCGTGACGTTCAACTTGCGAGCAGTCGTCTATCTATTCATGGAGATCTGAGCCTTGATTTCCGACTCCATCTGACGAGTTCCACCCAGAGATTTCGCCCCTAGTCGAGTGCGTTCATAATCCATTCGGTCGCGGACTTTTCGCCTCAAAACGCGCTCGTCTAGGTCGGCATTCTCTGCCCGGATAGAGTCAGAAAGCTCGATCAAGGATCTAGGAATGTTTTCGACTCTGGAGACGTCTGTGATCACAGGTAAAGAAACTTGATGTCCCTTCTCGAGCGCAGATCTCATGGGGCCCAGGCGCAAATATTGACTCAAGAAATCTGGGCTGAGAGCGGGGGATGAAGAAGGTGCACTCGAACCCAACCTATCTTGGAGATAAGTCTTGAGTCGAAGTGCGGTCTTATCCATAGTGAGCCACCATGTACGGTAACCCATAGGTCCCTTCTGCTCAGTCTTGCGAAGTTCGAGCACGCCAACAGTGTTTTCAACGTCGTGAGCCACGAGACGGCTCACCGTATGAGGGTCAGTGGCAAAATCGTCGCCGGCTCCTCTCCTCCGATCATGCTGTTCTGTCCAAAGCTCTTGCACGGCCGCGCGTAGCTCGATGTCGCCACGGTCTGCGACTTCTTCCAGACTTCTTTCTTGAATCGAGAATACTTCGTCCAAATAGTCGCGCACATCGTCCAGCGGCCTTTCCTTGCCGCGAATTTGATCCTGCCACGCAAGAAACTCGCCGCTCGGTCGCCCTGACAGGATGTAAGCAGAGTATACGAAGGGGACGCGGCCGTTCCAATCGCGGGACCGCGAGTAGCTAAAAGCAACACACCTATTAAGATGCCGTTCGACCTCTTCGATGACGCCGGGAGTCACGAAGAGATTGAGCCCGGAGTCGACCGCAGCCCGGAGTAGTTGCGTATAGAATCGGCGTTCTGGGGCTTCTACCAGAGCTTCCGCGATTAAGGGCAGAATGGCCGAAGTATCGAGCCAAATATCGCCCTCGGAGAAGACCGATAGAACAACCTTTTGGACATCTGGTGTCTGTCGCAAAAACGCAAATAGTGTGTACGAATCTGATAACCGGCGCAGGTGCGCATTCGTCGCGATAGTCGGCGCGGCCAAAACATCTCTGATGGCGGAGGCAGCCAGTTCGGCAGTTGTAGGCAACTGTGGAGAAATGTTTCTAACTTCTTCAAGGAGCGCCTCGGAATCAAGTTGCGGGGTCTCTCCTGTAGAGATCGCCGCGGCGAATTCCTCGGACTGTTGCAAGAGCACCTTTTCGAGGGTTTCTCTCAGAACCGGGCCTAGCGACGAATAGGCTTGCTCGTCAATTTCAATATCAGCGATGGCCAGAAGGCCGTCTACGAGAGCGGCCTCCAACTCGCGTTCATCCAGCAGAAAGCGCGCTGCTCGTTCATCGATTTGGACAGATTCGTCATGGCTTATGTGGAACTCGTCGACTTGGCGAAAGTGTTTGATGGGGCCACCTTTTCTAGCCACGCGGGTCAGAGCTCCATCAATAATCGCGTCTAACTGCCCGGGTGCGCCGGCCGGCACAAATGCGCCGATCGAGGCGTGCACTTGGGCGCGCGACATGCGATTATCAGCAGAAGTACCACGGAGGGCTGCAACAATCAGTGATTCGAAGCAACTCTTTGTGAGGTTTCGATCACCTGCTACGTCTTGAGAATCAAGGGCAAGCTGAAGTAAAGCTACTCTCGATTCAGGGCCGGTGAGACTTGTAGCGCTTGCTGGCGCTGCGCCCGCCCGGCTGAGAAGTGGATTGACGAATTGCTCCGCCAAACGTTCGCTCGCAACAGACCTCTGCGGGTAAGTGTTCTCCCTTTCGACAAACCACTGGCGGTCTCGAACATCCAAACTGATGGCCGAATCGCGCCTTAGCGACTTCTTAAGGACATCGGCCGATGCGCCAATAACTTGGTTCGTCGCATAGATCAGTTCACGAACGTTAGGAAAGGTGTCCGACAGACGTTTTACGGTCTCCCTTATCTTCGTGTCCCAGTCCTGCCTGACTGATATCTGTATAGCAATCGTCGGATCATCCATCGGAACATAAAGCTCCGCGTCTCGACCCCCGTCTCCCGACGCAGAAGCGGTCGACCGCATCTCTGGGTAGTCGACCGCCAAGAATTCAGCTGTGAACTTCTCGAAGGCTCGCCAGTCACCACCCTCGATTAGGGAGAGTGCCAACTCGAGTCGGGTCTGAGGCATACGCAGAGGATATCTGACGCGCCCTAGCCGGAGTAGGCGTAGTTCCTGTCGAGTCTCCGGTGGCCGCCGAGCGAAATCTCTCGTCGGACAAGCTCGCCGGGGCGCCCGGAGAGAAACGTGACGATCGCAGAATCCCACCTCCGCTACCAAGAACGCGAAGTCCTCACCCTCCTCGACCTCCTTGCACTGGGCACCCAGCCAAGGGACGTCCTTCGTCCCCCGTGAGACGAGGACCGGGACGTTGCCGCATCCTCGTTTGTACTACGAGCTGCTCAGATCCGGCCGTCGTTCGTGACGCAGATCAGATGGCTGGGTGGCGAGTCGAAGGGACTTCAAGTGTGCCGGCTGAGTGGGCTCTCGGTGCTCACACGTCGCCTGTAGCCCCGTGCTCGATGCCCACTTCTCTTGGCCGGATCAGGTAGCGGCATAGAACTAGGGCACTCGGGAGGTTCGTCTGCAAGCGGGCTCATAGGCCGCGGGACAAGTTAACTCCGGGGTTCGTCGATCGCACCTGTCCCGTGTGACGGTGTCGATGCGTGTGCTCAGCGCGGGCGAGGGGTATCGGTATCTCCTCAAGAGCATCGCTGCTGGTGACACGGGGCGTGACCTCGCGACGTCGCTGACCCGGTACTACACGGAAGCGGGCACCCCGCCGGGGTTCTGGCTCGGTACTGGCTTGACCGGTTTCGAGGACGCGGCGGCCGTCGCGGACGGTGAGGTGGTGACGGAGGATCAGCTACGTCATCTCCTGGGTCGGGGTGAGCATCCGACGACGGGTGAGCAGCTCGGGCGAGCGTATTTCGCGTTCAAACCGTTGCGGGAGCGGGTGAAGATCCGCACCGGCAGGCTGTCCGATGATCTCAACCCAGAGCAGCGGGAAGCGGCGGTGCAGAACATCATCCGTGAGGAGAAAAAGCGCAAGCGCCCGCGCACGGTCGCCGGGTATGACTACACGTTCTCCGTCCCGAAGTCGGTCTCGGTGCTTTGGGCTGTTGCTGACGGGGGCACGCAGGCGCTGATCGGGCAGGCGCATCACGCGGCGATCCGGAAGGTTCTCGATCTGATCGAACGCGATGTCGCGGCGAGCAGGACGGGCACGAACGGGGTAGTCCAGGTCGATGTGCGGGGGGTGGTGGCGACGGCGTTCGATCACTTCGATTCCCGCGCAGGCGATCCTCAATTGCACACGCATGTCGTGATCGCGAACCGGGTGCAGGCGGCGGACGGAAAGTGGCGGACGTTGGATGGCCGGCCCATGCACGCGGCCGTGGTCGCGTTGTCTGAGCACTACAACGCGGTGCTCGCCGATCACCTCACCCGTGTCCTCGGCGTGGGATGGGAGGCACGCGATCGCGGCCGGGACCGCAACCCTTCGTGGGAGATTACCGGGGTGGATGATGCGTTGATCGATGAGTTCTCGTCGCGGTCGGCGGCGATCGATTCCGAGAAGAACCGGCTCATCGGGGAGTACGTGGCACGTCACGGGAAGTACCCGTCGGAGACGACGATCATCCGGTTGCGGCAGCAAGCGACTCTCGCCACCCGTCCCGCGAAAGAAGTCCGCTCCCTCGCTGATCTGACGGAGGAGTGGCGTGGACGGGCGACCCGGGTGCTGGGCGAGGAGAGCACCACGTGGGCGACGCATCTTCTCGCATCCGGCGCCGTCTGGGGAGCCCTGCGTGCGGATGATCTTCCGTTGGACCAGGTCACCGCGATCGGTGAGGTCGTCGTCACGCAGGTCGGGGTGAAGCGGTCGACGTGGCGGCGGTGGAACCTCTACGCCGAAGCATCCCGGCAGACGATGGGACTGCGCTTCGCGTCCACCACCGACAGGGAAGCGATCATCGGAATGATCGTCGACGCTGCCGAGACCGCGTCGCTGCGGCTGACCCCGCCCGAGCTCGTCACCCCGCCAGCGGAGTTCACCCGTCCAGACGGGTCGAGCATGTTTCGCCCGAAGCATCACACGATCTTCTCCTCGACCCGCATCCTGGAAGCCGAAGACACCCTCCTCGCTCTCTCACAGGCCACGAACGCCCCGGCCGTGCCGCTGCGCACCGTCAGCGCGGTCGTCGCCCGGCGAGACAAACGGGGCATCAGGCTGTCGGTGGAGCAGCAAGCCGCTGTAGAGAAGATCGCCGTCTCCGGGCGGAGCGTCGATCTGCTTGTTGGTCCTGCGGGAACGGGCAAGACCACGACCCTCGGGGCGCTGCGCCGTACGTGGGAGAAGGACCACGGAACCGACACCGTCATCGGTCTCGCACCGTCCGCTGCCGCCGCGGAAGTACTCGCGGAAGACCTGGGCATCGAGACCGACAACACCGCGAAGTGGCTCCACGAACACGACCACGGCCGGTGGAACCTGCAGGCCGGGCAGCTGGTCATCATCGACGAGTCCTCCCTCGCCGGCACCCTCGCCCTGGAACGCATCGCCACCCACGCCGCCGAGGCTGGCGCGAAAGTCGTCCTCGTCGGCGACTGGGCCCAGCTCACCGCGGTCGATGCGGGCGGAGCATTCGGGCTGCTGGTCCGAGACCGCGGCGATGCCCCCGAGCTGGCGGACGTGCGCCGCTTCCACGCCGAGTGGGAGAAGACAGCATCCCTGCAGCTCCGTCTCGGCCGGACCGACGTGATCGACACCTACGACGATCAGGGCCGGATCATCGGCGGCGACTACGACGACGTCCTCGAAGCCGCCTACCGGTCCTGGTACACCGACATCGCCGCCGGCAAGAGCAGCCTCCTGATCGCGGAGACCAACGAGACCGTCACCGTGCTGAACAGCCGCGCCCGCGACGACCGCATCCTCGACGGCCACGTCGCCGCCGACGGCGTCCGACTGCGAGACGGCACCCGCGCCGGCACCGGAGACATCATCATCACCAGGAAAAACGACCGGCGCCTGACCACCGGCGGTGCGTCGTGGGTGAAGAACGGCGACCGGTGGCGCGTCACCGAACACCACGACGACGGCTCTCTCACCATCGCACGCGCAGACGCCCGCCACGCCACCACCGTCGTGCTCCCCGCCGCCTATGTGTCAGACAATGTCGATCTCGGATACGCGGTCACCGCCCACCGAGCCCAGGGCGCAACCGTGGACACCGCGCACGCGATCGTGCACTCCTCATCAATGACGCGGGAGAACCTCTATGTCGCGATGACCCGCGGCAGGGCCTCGAACACCGCCTACGTCGCCACTGACCAAGCCCACCTGGAAGAACACCAGCTCCCCGACACCGAGCCCACCGCCCGCTCGATCCTCTACGGAGTGCTGCAGCATGAGGGCGCGGAGAAATCCGCGCACGAGACCATCGAAGCCGAGCAGCAAGCGTGGGCATCGATCGCGCACCTCGCCGATCAGTACGAGACCATCGCGCAAGAAGCGCAGACCGAGCACATCACGGAACTCCTTGTTCGTGCGGGCCTTGACCAGAACCTCGTCGATGAGCTGACGGAGTCGGAGACGTTCGGGTCCATCGTCGCCACCCTGCGTCGCGCGGAGGCTATCGGGCACCAGCCAGACCGGCTGATAGACCGGGCACTCAAAGCCGGACCACTCACCGATGCCGACGATCCTGCGAGCCTGCTGCGCCACCGCGTGCAACAGCTCGTCATGCGCACCAGCCCTGGACGCGGACGAGGAACACGGCGCCGATTCATCGCCGGTTTCATCCCCGAAGCAGTCGGCGCCATGCCCGAGGACATGACCCGCGCGCTGACCGAACTACGAGCACTCATTGAGCAGCGCGCCCAAGCCCTCGCGGACGACGCCCTCACCGAGAAGCCTCCCTGGATCAAGACCCTCGGCCCCCAGCCTCGTCCCGGTTCAGCAGCGAGAGAGCCGTGGGACATGGTGGTGCGCATGGTCGTCGCCTACCGGGACCGCTACGGCATCACCGACCGGATCCCGCTCGGGGCGAAACCAGATGCAACCCAGCAGCGCCTCGATCACGAACGCATCGATGGCTTCCTCACCAGCCTCCGCCAGCCTGGTGCGCCTTCGGCCACTCCCGAGGTCACGCGAGAGGGGATCGGACGGTGAGCGTTCCCGGTCAGGGCGCGGCGTCGTACGTGGCGAGGATCGCCGCCGAGACACGTCCCCGGTCGCTCACCGTGTACCCGTGAGCCTGCGCCCGCTCCCGGATCGTGCTGAGATTGCGGCCCTGGCCGGCAGAAGACACCGGCCGCCCGGCTGGCTGAACCGCCGTTCTGCGTGCCATGCGTTGATCGTGACGCACCAGAGGGGCGCCGCATTTCTGCGACGCCCCCTGGCACCTCAGCCTCAGTATGTCCCTATCCGTACGCGGTCATCTGCTCAGTGGCTCCGCGCGGGCGGCGATGTTGCGACCGGTGACCCCGGTCGCAACAGTCGGCGACGCCGGCCCGAGCTGCCGGACACGCTCCGACGGCGCCGCCGCCTCGGCCGCGTGAGCGATACTGCGGGTCAGGCCCACGTGTCCCAGCGAATGATTCCACGCCAGGTGATACGGGCCGCTGCGGAATTCTCTATCCCATGTCCCGGCCGGCGGCGTGGCGTAGACGTGACCGTTTGCGGCGGCCGCCTGCTCGGTCTCGTCTCCGAAGTCCCACTGCGCCAGATGCGCGATCGCTGCCTCCGGGCCCCGCTCCTCCAGAATCGAGAGCGCGGCGTCCGCGTCTTCGCCCTGCAGGAACACCACCGACGCCCACGGCCCTTCCTCCTCACCGGACCGCCCGGTGAACACCTCCGGTTCTTCGAGCTCGAACGACGCCATCGCCAGCTCGTCCTCGTTCAGATACGCCTGCTCATACACCCACTCCGGGTAGGCGTCATCGGGCGGGCACATTCCCGACCGGTATCTCTCGCCGGCATCAGAGAGGAACCCCGCCAGTACCCCGACCATCCGCGACGCCGGCACATCCATCCCGCCCGCATACAGATCGGCGCCCCGGTAGACCCGGTCGCCGGCTCGCACCTCATATGAGAACTGCATCCGGGCCCCGCTTGCCTCATCGGGTGTCGCGCCTGCCTTCTCGACCCGCAGCGACATGCCGCCGGCCACCGTCGATGCCTTGCGATCCAACTCCGAAGCCATGACCACTCCTCGCATCTATCGATCCAGAGGTACGAGACGACCACCCCAGGCGGCGCCGAGGACTCCTCCCATCCTCATGACCGGGTAGACCTCGCTGATCTGGACGGCGCCACGGTAGAATCGGGGCATGACGGTGACTGAGGTGATCCAGGCTGCGATGGCGCTCACGCCCGAGGAGCGCTCGCGGGTCGCCGACGTGCTCTACGACGTCGATGCCCCCGACCAGGCGGTCATCGATGAAGCTTGGGCAACCGTCGCCACACGAAGGGCCGATGAGCTGGAGAACGGGACGGTCGCGGTGCTATCCCGTGAGGAGGCCAACGCCTACCTCGACGCCCGTGCGGCCGAGAGAAGCGCTTGACGCTTCGTGTCGGGTTCCACCCTGATGCCGTTCGTGAACTGGACGATGCGATCCAGTGGTACGACCAGGGTGGCCTGCACCGCGGCGCGAGGTTCCGCACCGACGTCGACCGGGTCATCGACCGTCTCCTTGAATGGCCGGAGTCGGCCGAGATCATCCCGGCCGCACCGGCCGGCCGTGTCTTCCGTCACGCCAAGGTGCCTCGCTCGCACTACCGCATCGTCTACTACGTCACCGACGAAGCCTTGAAGATTGTCGCGATCGCCCACGAACGGCGCATGCCGCTGTACTGGAGCGGAAGATACTGACACCGCCACGGCGACCGCAACTACCCTGAAGGCATGGCGACGATCTTCCTCAGCGTGCGGGTCGCGCTCGATGACGTGGATGAGATGCTCGATGTTGCGAGCGGCCTCGGATACGAGGCACGTCCGATCGGCGGCAGGCGCGGCAGCACTCTCGTGCTGTTCGAGACGATGACCGTCGACGAAGCAACGGGCGAAGGCGCCGCCGAACAGCAGGTGCGTGAACGTGTCGCTGCGGCGTTGGCAGAACACGACATCGAACACGAGGTGATCGGCAGTGGGGCGGATGCATCGAGCATCACGAAGTCGCTCTTCACGATCAGGCCCATCGGGGCCACCGACGAGACCAACACGCTCGAGATCCGCGCTGACAACCGAGCCGAGTTCGAACAGCGCCTGGCCGCCGTGCGTTCGCTGTTCAGCCGGGAACCGTGGCCGAGCCAGGACCTCGTCGGATACGAGGTCACCGTCGAAGGCCTCGCCGCCGGAGATCCCGACGTGCAGCGCCCGCCCTTCCTCCCGAAGCGGCGATAGATCCACGACAGACTCGTGCAGATGCCAGCTGGGACGAGTACAATTTGTCCTGTGTCACGGCTCGTTTCGGCGGGTGCAACAGCCTTTTCGGTATGAGTGGCACGCAGGTGGCACGGACGGTCTGCGGAGACGCAGAGACCGCAAGATTACGTCCTTCCCGACGAGAACTGGGACTTCTGAGCTCCTGATCCGATCGCGCGAACGGGCCTCCTTCGGGAGGCCCGTTTCGCGTTTCCGGGAGGCCCGTGCGACGGATCCCGGTTCCCGAGGAGATCCCGGTTCCCGAGGAGCCGTGGCGACGTGATCGTCCTCGCGAACCGGGATCTCCTCGGCAGCCGTGCCCAGGTGCAGGGAATGCCCGCCCGATCCATGCGGTTGAAAGGATCGTGGGGGAGAACGCGGGCCGGCGTGCGAGCATCGTCGTGATCGGGGCCGGGCAGGCGGGGCTCTCGGCCGCGTTCCACCTGCGGCGCGCGAGATTCGTGAGCGCGACCGCGGATCCCGGCGCTGCGCGCACCTACGTCGTACTCGACGCGAACCCGGCACCGGGCGGCGCGTGGCAGCGCCGGTGGGCATCGCTCACCGTCTCGGGCCTGAACGGCATCTTCGACCTGCCCGGCCTCGCGCGGCCCGACATGGATCCTGGCGAGGCGAGTCGCGAGGCCGTGCCGCGCTACTTCGCGGCGTTCGAGGAGCGCTACGGCTTTCCGATCCTCCGGCCGGTGCGGGTGGAGAGCGTCGACTTCGCGGACGACGACGAGGACGGCGACCTCCTCGTCCACACCGATGCCGGCATCTGGACGACCCGTGTGGTCATCAACGCCACCGGCACGTGGAACAACCCGGTGCGGCCGGTGTACCCCGGGCAGGAGACCTTCCGCGGGCGCCAGCTGCACACGCGTGAGTACGGATCGCTCGACGACTTCGCGGGCCAGCGGGTCGGGATCGTCGGCGGCGGGATCTCGGCGGTGCAGCACCTCGAGGAGATCTCGCGCGTCGCGCAGACGTTCTGGTACACGCGGCGCGAGCCGGTGTTCATCGAGGGGGAGTTCGACCCGGAGACCACCGGCCGCAGCACGATCGAGAAGGTCACGGCCGACGTCGAGGCGGGGCGGCCCACGGGCAGCATCGTGGGCTACACGGGCCTTGGCTGGTCGAGCTCCGCGCGCACGGCACGCGATCGCGGCGCTCTCGTCCGCCGCCCGATGTTCACACGCATCGAGCCGGACGGCGTGCGTGAGGCCGATGGCACGCTCACGCCGCTCGACGCGATCGTGTGGGCCACCGGCTTCCGGCCCGATCTGAGCCACCTCGAACCGCTATACCTCCGTAACGAGCTCGGCGGCATCGCCATGCGCGGCACGCAGGTCGCGGGCGAGCCGCGCGTGCACCTGATCGGCTTCGGGTCGTCGCAGTCGACGGTGGGCGCGAACCGCGCGGGGCGGGAGGCCGTCGCGAAGGCGGTGCGCTACCTCGATGCGGTCTCGGGCCGGGCGCGGGAGGCGCAGCACGTCCGCCCCTGAGGCGCACCCGGCCGCGACGTCCTGCCCGGGGGTATTCCCTCGCCGGCTCATCGCGCGTAGTGTCGCAGTCGCGTTTCCGCGCTGGACCGTCCCTCCCGGGTTCGAGCATGCTCCTCGGGAGGGGCGGCCCTGCTTACGCGGCGCCCGGCCCGATGTCAAGCCTCCGGACCCCGCGAGCGCGCGCTGGCATCCTGAAGGCACGCGACGCGGATCCTTTCGGGGGAAGGGACCTCAACGCGTGGGGTGCGGCTTCGGGTCCCGCACACCCTCACACCATCGCCCCGCCCGGGTCGAGCGCTCTGCTCCCCGGGCGGGGCGGTTCGGTGTGCGGGCCGGACCCGGCGCAGGCCGCGCGGCCGTCGCGAACGCGCGAGAATGAAGCCATGACCGCTCCGCTGATCACCGAGCTGCCCGATCCCCGCTTCGTGATGAGCGAGGAGGGCCATCGCATCGCCACCTACACGTGGGGGTGGGAGGACGAGAGCGCGCCCGTCGTGCTGTGCGTGCACGGGTTCGCGTCGAGCTGCCGCGACAACTGGGTGGCCACCGGCTGGGTGCGCGAGCTGCTGCGCGCCGGCTTCCGCGTGATCGGGATCGATCAGCGCGGGCACGGCGCGAGCGACAAGCCGCACGAGCCGACCGACTACACGATGGATGCGCTCGTCTCGGACGTGCGCGTGACGCTCGACACGTACCTCATCGACACCGCGCGCTACGCCGGCTACTCGCTCGGCGCGCGCGTCGGCTGGCACGCGGCGGTGGCCATGCCCGAGCGGATCGAGCGGGCCGTGCTCGGCGGCATCCCCGACGGGCGGCCGCTCGGCCGGCTCGACCTCGCGCAGGCGCGGGCGTTCGCCGAGCACGGCACCGAGGTGACCGATCCCGTCACCCGCAACTACGTCACGCTCGCCGAGCGCGTGGCCGGCAACGACCTGCGCGCGCTCGTGGCGCTCGCCGGCGGCATGCGGTTCGGCGACGCGGATCCGGATCTGGGTGACCCGCCGCAGCAGCCGACGCTGTTCGCGACGGGATCGGAGGACGCGATCCTCGAGGACTCGAAGCGTCTGGCGGCGGCGGTGCCGAACGGCCGGTTCCTGGAGGTGCCGGGCCGCCACCACTTCAACGCGCCCGGTTCGCGCGACTTCCGGGGCGCGGGCGTCGCGTTCCTCGCCGGGGCCTGACGGCATCGGTGTCGCCTCCGTGACGGCGAGGTGAACGATCGTCACACACCGGAATACCGGCCGAATCACATCGGCGGAGTTCCTAGCCTGACGCCATGGGCCTCTTCATCTACGACAACGCCGATCCCCCGATCCGCATCGACGACCGCACGCTCTGGCACCTCAAGACGGTCATCCTCACCAAGCTGCGCCGCGGCGAGAGCTTCAGCGTCTCGTGGGCGCACCCCGATGACGAGGGCAGCACGACCGTCTGGCTGCATCCGACGATCCCGCTGCGCTTCGTCTTCGACTCGGCTCACCCGCCGGAGCTCAACCGCCAGTGGCTCGTGGAGCTGAACGGCTCGACGGTGGAGCACGGCGGCATCACACTCACGCCCGAGCAGGTCAGCGCGGCAGCCTGAGCGGGCCCGGCGTCAGTCGATGCCGAGCTCGCGGCGCAACCGGGCGACGTGCCCGGTGGCCTTGACGTTGTAGAGGGCCTTGGTCACGACGCCGTCCTCGTCGAGGACGAAGGTGGAGCGGATGACGCCCATGACGACCTTGCCGTAGTTCTTCTTCTCGCCCCACGTGCCGTAGGCGTCGTGCACGGCCCTGTCCGCGTCGCTCAGCAGCGGGAAGGTGAGCCCGTCGCGCTCGGCGAACTGCTTCAGCTTGGCCGGCTCGTCGGGCGAGACGCCGAGCACGGTGTAGCCGGCGCCGGCGAGCGACGCGATCGAGTCGCGGAAGTCGCACGCCTCGGTCGTGCAGCCGGGCGTCATCGCGGCGGGGTAGAAGTAGAGCACGACCTTCTGGCCCCGCAGATCCCGCAGCGAGACGGGCGATCCGTCCTGATCCGGCAGGGTGAAGTCGGGGGCGGGGGTTCCGGGTTCGAGGCGCGTGGTCACGCCTCCCAGCCTAGTTCGGCTGCCGGATCACCAGTCCTGCTTGTCCTTGAACGTCTCGAGCAGGCGCTGCAGCGAGTCGAGGCGGCCTGCCGGCAGCGTGCCCGCCGCGACGGCCTCGTTGAGCGCGCAGTCCGGCGCGTCCGGCAGGTGCGTGCAGCCGCGGGGGCAGTCCTCGGCGACGGCGAGCAGATCGGGGTAGGCGCGCAGGATGTTGTCGGGGTCCACGTGCCCGAGGCCGAACGAGCGCACGCCGGGGGTGTCGATCACCCAGCCCGATCCGGCCGCGCCCTCGTAGCGCAGCGACACGGTGGACGACGACGTGTGCCGGCCGCGGCCGGTCACCTCGTTGACGTGGCCGGTCGCGCGGCCCGCCGACGGGACGAGCGCGTTGACGAGCGTCGACTTGCCGACGCCCGAGTGTCCGACGAAGACGGTCGTGTGCCCCGCGAGCGCCTCGCCGATCTCGTCGAGGGGCGCCGCATCGCGCGACGAGCGGAAGACCCGCAGCTCGTCGAGGCCCGCGAAGTGCTCGAGGAAGGGGGCGGGGTCGGCCAGGTCGGTCTTCGTGACGACCATGAGCGGCCGGATGCCGGCATCGAGCGCGGCGACGAGGTAGCGGTCGACCAGCCGCGGGCGGGGCTCGGGATCGGCCGCGGCGACGACGACGAGCATCTGATCGGCGTTGGCGACGACGACCCGCTCCACCTGATCGGTGTCGTCCGCGCTGCGCCGCAGGAGCGACGTGCGCTCCTCGATCCCCACGATCCGGCCGAGCGTGCCCTCGCGGCCCGACGTGTCTCCGACGACGCGCGCGCGGTCGCCCGTGACGATCGGCATCTTGCGCAGCTCGCGCGCCCGCACGGCGCTCACGGCGCGCTCGCCGGGGAGCCCCTCGTCGACGAGCACGCTGTAGCGGCCGCGGTCCACGCCGAGCACGCGCGCGATCGTCGCGTCCTCGTGCGCGGGGCGGCGCTTGGTGCGGGGGCGGTTCGCCTTGGGGTTGGGCCGCACGCGCACGTCGGCCTCGTCGAACTCCGGCTCGTCGTCGAGGTCGGCGTCGTCCAGCCAGCTCACCGGCTCGCGCCTCCCGCGAGCAGTCCCTCCCAGAGCGCGACGAACTGCGGGAGCGTCTTCGCCGTCGTGCCGATGTCGTCGACGACGACGCCGGGCACCGCGAGGCCGACGAGCGCGCCGGTGGTCGCGAGGCGGTGATCGTGGAACGCGCGCCAGGTACCGCCGCGCAGCGGGCGCGGCTCGATGCGGATGCCGTCCGGCAGCTCCTCGGCGTACCCGCCGAGGGCCTCGACGTTCTGCGCGAGCGCCGCGAGCCGGTCGGTCTCGTGCCCGCGGATGTGCCCGATCCCGCGGAACGTGGACGGGCCGTCGGCGAACAGCGCGAGGCCGACGAAGGTCGGCGTCAGCTCGCTCACCGCCGACAGGTCGAGGTCGACGCCGTGGATGCCGCGACCGGCGGCGACGGTGAGGGCGCCGCCGCGGCGCGAGACCTTCGCCCCCATGAGGGCGAGCAGCTCGCTCAGGTGCGCGCCCGGCTGGGTGGAGTGCGGCGGCCAGTCGGTGACCGTCACGCTGCCTCCCGCGAGCATCGCCGCGGCCAGGAACGGGGCGGCGTTGGACAGGTCGGGCTCGACGTGCACGTCCTTGGCGCGCAGCGGGGCGGGCGGCACGATCCACTCGTTCGAGCTCGGCCGCTCCACCTGCACGCCGCGGCGCGCGAGGGCCTCGACCGTCAGCTCGATGTGCGGCAGGCTCGGCAGGCGCTCGCCCGTGTGGCGCAGGTGCAGTCCCACGTCGAAGCGGGGCGCGGCCAGCAGCATGCCCGAGACGAACTGGCTCGACGCGGAGGCGTCGATCTCCACCTCGCCGCCGCGCACGTGGCCGCGCCCGTGCACGCGGAACGGCAGCGACCAGCGGCCGTCGTCCTCGACGTCGACGCCGAGGTCGCGCAGGCCGCGGATCATCTCGCCCATCGGGCGGTGCAGGGCGCTCTCGTGCGCGGTCAGCAGCACCTCGCCGTCGGCGAGCCCCGCGAGCGGGGCGACGAAGCGCATGACCGTGCCGGCCTGACCGCAGTCCACGGTGCCGCCCGTGAGAGCGCCGGGGGTGACGACGAAGTCGGGGCCGTACGCGCTCGCGCCCTCGACGCGCTCGATGCCCGCGCCCAGCGCGGCGAGCGCCTCCACCATGCGCGCGGAGTCGTCGGAGTGCAGCGGCGCGACGATGCGGCTGGGGCCCTCGGCGATGGCGGCGAGCACGAGCTCGCGGTTCGTGATCGACTTCGATCCCGGCACCGTCAGCGTCCCGCGCAGCGGTCCGGGGGAGGCGGGCGCGGCGTACTCGCCGCGGTCCGCAGCGGGGCCCGGCTCGGTGGGGGAATACCCGTCGGCACTCATCGGTTTCCACCTTAGGTCACAGCCCGCGAAGGGACCCGTCGCGCCAGGCGGGACACCCGGCGGACAGGAGAGGAACGGATGACGATCACGCTCGATGATCCGCGCCTCCGGCTCGGGGGAAACCCCGATGCGCGGAGCCTAGACTGGCCGGCAATGGACGATCAGGATGCCACAGTCCCCGACGCCGCCGCGCCGGCCGATCCGCGCGCGCAGTTCGAGGAGCAGGCCCTTCCCTACATGGACCAGCTCTACGGCGCCGCCATGCGCATGACGCGCAACCCGGCCGACGCCGCCGACCTCGTGCAGGAGACCTTCGTGAAGGCCTTCGCCTCGTGGTCGTCGTTCACGCAGGGCACGAACCTGAAGGCGTGGCTGTACCGGATCCTCACCAACACCTACATCAACACCTATCGCAAGAAGCAGCGCGAGCCCTACCAGGGCACGATCGACGAGCTCGAGGACTGGCAGCTCGGCGGCGCCGAGTCGACCACGGCCACGCGCGGTCGCTCGGCCGAGGCGGAGGCCATCGACCGCATGCCGGCGTCGGTCGTCAAGGACGCGCTGCAGTCGATCCCCGACGACTTCCGCATGGCCGTGTACCTCGCGGACGTCGAGGGATTCGCCTACCAGGAGATCGCCGACATCATGAAGACCCCCATCGGCACGGTCATGAGCCGCCTGCACCGAGGCCGGCGACTGCTGCGTGACCTGCTGAAGGACTACGCGGCCGAACGGGGCATCCAGGCCGCCACGACAGGAGCACGGAAATGACCGACTGCGGCTGCGAGAAGGCGCGAGCCGACCTCGAGGAGTACCTGCGCAACGAGATCTGCAGGACCGAGTACGCCGACATCCGCGAGCACCTCGAGAGCTGCCCGGACTGCCAGGGCGAGGCGCACGTGTCGCGCACCCTCACCGAGGCCGTGCAGCGCGCGTGCCGCGAGGCGACGCCCGAGCAGGTGCGCCTGCAGGTGATCGCGCGCCTGCGCGAGGTCCAGGCCGCGCACTGATCCGGCCCGCTCGGTCGGCCGCAGGATCGAGCGACGATGCCGGCCGCAGGCTGAACCGCGCGGCCGGCTGAAGCGGCGCCGCGGCGCGGCTCAGTCGCCCAGCGTCCCGAGGGTGCGCGGACGCACGATGAGCCACAGCGAGGCGATCGCGAGCGCCGAGCACGCGATCATGATCGATGCCATCGTCAGCGGCGTGATGCCGGTGGACGCCGCCAGCAGGCCCGCGATGGGCGAGACGAGCCCGGCCACGAGGTTGTTCGACGCGCCGAGCACCGAGGCGGCCGTGCCCGCGGCCTCGGGGTGCCGGTCGAGCGCCAGCACCTGCGCGCACGGGAACGTGAACCCGCAGCCGGTCATGAACACGAACAGCGGCACGATCAGGCCCCACACGCTCGGCACGAGACTCGACGAGATCGGGATCGCGATGGCCGCCACGAGGATGCCGGCCGTCGAGCCCGCGAGCACCCACTGCGGACCGAAGCGGGCGGCAAGGCGCGCGGCGATCTGGTTGCCGATCACGAGGCCCACAGAGTTCGCCGCGAAGACCATGCCGTACTGCACGGCCGTGAGCCCGTAGGACTGCTGGAACAGGAACGACGACGCCGACAGGTACGAGAACAGCCCGGCGAAGGTGAGCGCGCCGATCGCGAGCACGCCCACGTACACGCGGTCGCTCAGCACGACGCGGTAGCGATGGCGCACCGAGACGGTGTCGGCCGTGATGCGGTCGCTCGCGGGGCGCGTCTCGGGCAGGGCGAACAGCGCGCAGGCGAGCATGACGGCGCCGTAGCACGCGAGCACGACGAAGATGCCGCGCCACGGCATGACGCCCAGCAGCATCGATCCGATGAGCGGGGCGACCACCGGTGCGACGCCCGTGACCAGCGCCAGGCGCGAGAGCATGATCACGAGGCGGCGCCCGCTGAAGAGGTCGCGGACCATCGCCATGGCCACGACGCTGCCGCCCGCGGCGCCGATGCCCATGAACACACGCGCGACGCCGAGCAGCTCGAGGTTGGGCGCCAGCACCGACGCGATGCTCGCCAGGATGTGCAGGCCCGTGGCGATGAGCAGCGGCACCCGGCGCCCGAAGCGGTCGCTGAGCGGGCCGATCACGAGCTGGCCCACGGCGAAGCCCAGCATCGTGCCCGTGAGGGTGAGCTGCACCGCCGCCGCCGTGGCGGAGAAGTCCTGCTCCAGCACCGGGAAGGCCGGCAGGTACAGGTCGACCGTGAACGGGCCCAGCGCGGTGAGCGCGCCCAGCAGCAGCACGTAGACGAAGCGGCGCGCCGGGGAGAGCCGATCGCCCGGGTGGACGTGCGCGGTCTCGCCGGCGGCGTCCTGCACCTGGACGGGGATCGAGTGGGTCCCGACGGGGACGGGGATCATTCCCGTCGAGGTGGGGATGAAGCCCGAGTCGGTGTCGTGGTGTTCGTGGCGGGCGTCGTCAGGCATCTGACGATTCTTTCATCCGCCGACCGGTCAGGGGTGCGCCGCGGCCGGGGTCTCGCCGCCCTCGGTGAAGGTGGGGCGCCGTCCGAACAGCCTCCCGACGAGCAGCACGACGCCGACGACGGCGAGGCCCACGACGAGCCCCGCGATGGCGGAGACGAGCGTGTCGCCGATCCAGACGATCACGGCGCCGGCCGGCTCGAGCGCGTGCTCGACGGCGTGGAGCAGGTCGGTGGTGAGCGTGAGGCCGACCTCGCCGAGGTTCGCGAGCACGAGGTGGCCGCCGACCCACAGCATGGCGACGGTGCCGATCACGCTGATGACGCGGAACACGGCCGGCATCGACCGCACGATGCGGGTGCCCAGGTGCCGCACGCGCTGCGTGTCGTCCTTGGCCATCTCCAGCCCGATGTCGTCGACCTTCACGAGCAGCGCGACGGCGCCGTACACGACGCCCGTCATGAGCAGGGCGATCACGACCAGCGACCCGAGGGTCATCCAGAAGCTCATGTCCGCATCGAGATTCGACAGCGAGATGAGCATGATCTCGGTCGACAGGATGAGGTCGGTGCGGATGGCGCCCCACACGAGCTTGTTCTCGTCGCGGGCGCCCTCGTCGACGTGCGCGTGGTGCAGGCCGAACCACTCCAGCACCTTCTCGGCGCCCTCGAAGCACAGGTACGTGCCGCCGATGATCAGCAGGTAGGGGAGCACCCACGGCGCCCACGTGGTGAGCGCGAGCGCGACGGGGATGATGATGAGGAACTTGTTGGCGATCGAGCCGAGGGCGATCTTCCCGACCACCGGCAGCTCGCGCGCCGGCGTGAGCCCCTGCACGTACTGGGGCGTCACGGCCGCGTCGTCGATGACGACGCCCGCCGCCTTGGACGAGGCCTTCAGCGCCGCGCTCAGGATGTCGTCGACGACCGCGAGCAGACCAACCGACATGCGTCCCCCTCTGGTGGTGTACCCGACGAATCTAGCGCGTCGGGGGTGCCCCATACGCTGGGAGCCATGACATCGATCGACGCGCGGGACGTGCCCGCGGACGTGACCTCGCAGGAGCGGCTCGCGGAGCGCGGCCTCGACTACCGCGTCGTGCCGACGGACGGCGAGGACTTCCTGCCGCTCTATCGCGCCATCTCGCGCGGCTTCCTCGACGGCGAGCCCGGCGAGGAGCGGGAGCGGAAGGCGGCCGGCACCTTCGCGGAGCGCGGCGCGCGCCTCATCGGGGTGTTCGAGCGGGACGCGGCACCGGGCGCGATGCCGGTGGGCACCGTGAGCTCGTGGGCGGCGCGCCTGACGCTGCCGGGGCCGGCGGGCGCGGAGGCGCCGCTGCCGGAGATCGCGATGTGGGCGATCAGCGCCGTCACGGTGGCGGCCACGCACCGCCGCCGCGGCATCGCCAGGGCCATGCTGGAGGGCGAGCTGCGCGCAGCGGCCGCCGCGGGCGTCGCGATCGCGGGGCTCACGGTGACCGAGTCGACCATCTACGGCCGCTACGGCTTCGGCATGGCCGTGCCCGTCGAGCGGCTCACGGTGGAGACGCGGCGCGCGGGATGGATCGGCCCGGCCTCGGACGTGCGGCTGGAGTTCGTCGAGCGCCCGCGCCTGGCGGAGCTGCTCGGCGAGCTCCACGAGCGCGTGCGTCGCCAGCGGGCCGGGAACGTCACGGGCTTCCCCCTGCGCTGGGCGCGCGCCGCCGGCACCGCGCCCGGCGCCGAGAACGGCGCGAAGGTGCGCGGCGTCGTCGCGCGCGACGCCGCCGGCGAGATCCGGGGCGCGCTCGCCTTCACGATCGCGGAGGGCGAGCACCACACCACGCACACCCTCGCCATCGAGCACCTCGTCGCCGAGACGCCGGAGGTCCGCGCGGGGCTGTGGCGCTTCGCGATCGAGTACGACCTGGTCGGCACCGTCACGGCCGATCTGCAGCCGGTGGACGATTCGCTGCCGTGGCTCGTGGCCGACCCCCGCGCCGTCTCGCGGACGGTGTTCGACCATGGCTGGCTGCGCGTGCTCGACGTGCCCCGCGTGCTGGCCGCCCGCGGCTACGCGGCCGACGCCGACGTCGTCGTGCGGGTGCGCGACGAGCTCGGCATCGCCGACGGCGCCTGGCGCGTCGCGATCGCGGGCGGCGCCGCCGCCGTCACGCCCGCGTCGGGCGAGGCCGACATCGAACTGGGCGTCTCGGAGCTGTCCTCCGTGATCGTCGGCGGTGTGCCCCTGCGCGCGCTCGCCGCGGCGGGCCGGGTGACGGGGGACGCCGGCGCCGTGGCCGCGCTCGACGTCGCGCTGCGCGCGGACCGCGCCCCGCACCTGAGCATCTGGTACTGAACGCGGAAGGCGCCCGGATCCCGTGGGGGAGCCGGGCGCCTTCGCGATCGCGGATCAGGCCAGCGCGCGCGACATCAGATCGGCGTGCTCGACGGCGTGGACCTTGCTGGAGCCCGTCGCCGGCGACGCGGCCGCGGCGCGGCTGACGACGCGCAGCTCGCGGCCGAGGTGCTTCGGCATCTTCAGCGCCATGAACGGCCAGGCGCCCTGGTTCTCGGGCTCGTCCTGCACCCACACGAGCTCGGCGTTCGGGTACTGCGCGAGCACCGCGGTGAGCTCCTCGACCGGCGCCGGGTAGAACTGCTCCACGCGCACGAGCGCGATCTGCGGGTTCGGCTTCTTCTCCAGCTCGCCGCGCAGATCCCAGTGGATCTTGCCCGAGTGCAGCAGCACCTTCGTGACGGCCGACTTGTCGATGCCGCGGTCGTCGTCGAGCACCGGCTCGAAGCGGCCCGAGGTGAAGTCCGCGACGTCGCTCGTCGCGCCGCGCAGGCGCAGCATGGCCTTGGGCGTGAACACGATGAGCGGGCGGCGGGGCCGGGCGTAGGCCTGGCGACGCAGCAGGTGGAAGTACGAGGCGGGCGTGGACGGGCGCGCCACCGTCATGTTGTCCTGCGCGCACAGCTGCAGGAACCGCTCGATGCGCGCCGACGAGTGGTCGGGGCCCTGGCCCTCGTAGCCGTGGGGGAGCGCCAGCACGACGCTCGACTGCTGACCCCACTTCTGCTCGGCCGAGGAGATGAACTCGTCGATGACCGTCTGGGCGCCGTTGACGAAGTCGCCGAACTGCGCCTCCCACATCACGAGCGCGTTCGGGTTCTCCACGGAGTAGCCGTACTCGAACGCGAGGGCGGCGTACTCGCTCAGCAGCGAGTCGTACACCCAGAAGCGGCCCTGGCCCTCGGAGAGGTTCGCCAGCGGCAGCCACTCCTTGCCGTTCACGCGGTCGTGGAAGACGGCGTGGCGCTGCGCGAACGTGCCGCGGCGCGAGTCCTGGCCCGCCAGGCGCACGGGCGTGCCCTCGAGCAGCAGCGAGCCGAACGCGAGCAGCTCGCCGAAGCCCCAGTCGATCTTGCCCCCGCGGCTCATCTGCACGCGCTTGTCGAGCAGCTGCTGGAGCTTGCTGTGCACGGTGAAGCCCTCGGGCTTGTTCGCGTGCGCGTCGCCGACCTGCTCGATGACCGCGGCCGGCACGCCGGTCGTCTCGGGCTCGCCCGCCGCCTCGTCCTCGACGCCGTTGCCCGTGACGACGGGGGTCGAGCCGGTCTCGGCGGCGTGCGTCTCGGCGAACGCGACCTCCAGGCGGTTCTGGAAGTCGGCCTTGGCCTGCTCGTACTCCTCCTCGGTGATGTCGCCGCGGCCGACGAGGGCCTCGGTGTACAGGCGGCGCGTGGAGCGCTTGGCCTCGATGAGGTTGGTCATGAGCGGCTGCGTCATCGACGGGTCGTCGCCCTCGTTGTGACCGCGGCGGCGGTAGCAGACGAGGTCGATCACGATGTCGCGGTGGAAGCGCTCGCGATATTCGAAGGCGAGCTCCGCGGCGCGCACGACGGCCTCGGGGTCGTCGCCGTTCACGTGCAGCACGGGCGCCTGGATCGTCTTGGCCGGGTCGGTCGCGTACGTCGAGGAGCGCGAGTCGACGGGCAGCGTCGTGAAGCCCACCTGGTTGTTCACGACCACGTGGATCGTGCCGCCCGTGCGGTAGCCGCGCAGCTGCGACATCTGCAGCGTCTCCATGACCACGCCCTGGCCCGAGAAGGCCGCGTCGCCGTGCACGAGGATCGGCAGCCAGCCGTACGTGCCGGGCGCCGAGCGGTCCTGCTTGGCGCGCACGACGCCCTCGAGCACGCCGTCGACGGTCTCGAGGTGCGAGGGGTTGGCCGCCAGGTACACCGGCAGCTCGTCGCCGTCCTCGCCCACGAACGTGCCCTGCGTGCCGAGGTGGTACTTCACATCGCCCGAGCCGCGCTTGTTGCCGGGAAGGGCGCCCTCGAACTCCTGGAAGACCTGGCCGTAGGTCTTGCCGGCGATGTTCGTGAGCACGTTCAGGCGGCCGCGGTGGGCCATGGCGATCGCGGCGCCGTCGAGGTTCTTCGCCGCGGCACCCGTCAGGATCCGATCCAGCAGCGGGATGAGAGATTCGCCGCCCTCGAGCGAGAACCGCTTCTGGCCGACGTACTTCGTCTGCAGGAAGGTCTCGAAGGCCTCGGCCTCGTTGAGCTTGCGCAGCACGCGCAGCTGGTCGTCGTGGTCGAGCTTCGCGTACGGCTTCTCGATGTGCTCCTGGAACCAGTCGCGCTGCTCGTGGTCGGAGATGTGCATGTACTCGTAGCCGGTGGTGCGGCAGTACGAGTCGCGCAGCACGCCGAGGATGTCGCGCAGCTTGGCCTGACGGCGGCCGCCGAAGCCGTTCGTGACGAACTCGCGCTCGAGGTCCCAGAACGTCAGCCCGTGCGACTCGATCTCGAGGTCGTGGTGCTCGCGCTGCCGGTACTCGAGCGGGTCGGTGTCGGCCATGAGGTGGCCGCGCACGCGGTAGGCGTTGATGAGCTCCTGCACGCGGGCCGTCTTGTCGACGCGCTCGGAGAGGTCGACCGAGACGTCGGCGTTCCAGCGGATGGGCGCGTACGGGATGCGCAGCGCGGCGAAGATCTCCTCGTAGAAGCCGTTCTTGCCGATCAGCAGCTCGTGCACGATCTTCAGGAACTCGCCCGATCCGGCGCCCTGGATGACGCGGTGGTCGTACGTGCTCGTGAGGGTGATCGTCTTGCCGATCGCGAGCTCGTTGAGCGTCTTGGCGCTGGATCCGGCGAACTCGGCGGGGTAGTCGAGGGCGCCGGCGCCGATGATGCAGCCCTGGCCCTTCATGAGGCGGGGGACCGAGTGCACGGTGCCGATGCCGCCCGGGTTGGTGAGCGAAACCGTGGTGCCGGCGAAGTCGGCGGCCGTCAGCTTGTTGGCGCGGGCGCGCTTGACGAGATCCTCGTACGCCGCGAGGTAGTCGGTGAACGAGAGCGACTCGGCGTTCTTGATGCTCGGCACCATGAGCGCGCGCGTGCCGTCGGGCTTGGGCAGGTCGATCGCGATGCCCAGGTTGATGTGGGCGGGCGCCACGACGCTCGGCTTGCCGTCGATCTCGGCGTAGAAGACGTTCTGGCTCGGGAAGGCCTTGAGCGCCTGGATGAGCGCCCAGCCGATGATGTGCGTGAAGCTGACCTTGCCGCCGCGGGTGCGGGCCATGTGGTTGTTGATGACGATGCGGTTGTCGATCATCAGCTTGGCCGGGACCGTGCGCACGCTCGTCGCGGTCGGGACGGTCAGCGACTCGTCCATGTTCTTCGCGAGCGTCTTGGTCATGCCCTTGAGGACCGTGACGCGGTCCTCGGACTGCTCGGCGGGCTCCTGCGACGCGGGCTTCGACTTCTCGGGCGCCTCGGCGGGGATGGGCGTCGGCGCGGCGGGCTTGCTCGTCGTTCGGGCGACGGGCTGCTGCCCCACGGCGGCGGTCGGCGCCGTGGGCGGGTTGGCGGCCGAGGACGGCGCGGCGGCCTCCTGCTTCTGTGCCGGGGCGGGATCGGCCGGGGCGGGAGCGGCCGCCGGGGCCGCGGCGTCCGCCGCCGGAGCGGCGGAGGCCTCGTAGGCCTCCAGGACCGGCCACCACTCCTTGTCGACCGCGTTGCGGTCAGACTTGAACTGCTGGTAGAGCTCCTCGACGAGCCACTGGTTGGCTCCGAACTCCCCCTCGCCAGTACCGACTCCCGTCGTCTGGTTCGTCACGGCTGGATCGCCCACTTTCCTAGCTCTCGTCATGCGCGGTCCGTCCCGGCGCACCCGGGGATCAAGCGTAGTCCACTCGCGGCGGCCTGAGGCCCCCTTGCGCAACCTCGCGCGGGGTGATTCCGCGCGCGCGGGAGCCGCCGTTCAGGGCGTCGCCCTATGATGGTGCGCACGATGGACGACCCTCCCAGTAGACACAGGCCCCACCGACCCTTCCTCGCGTGCGCACGCGGAGGCGATCCGGCATGACCGACTGGATCCTGATGGGGGTGGGGCTCCTTCTGACAGTGGGCACCGGCCTCTTCGTGGCCAGCGAGTTCGCCCTGGTCAACCTCGATCGCGCCGAGCTCGAGGCGCGGCAGCAGCGCGGCGAGCCGAAGCTCGTCATGACGATCCGCGCGCTGCGGCACACCTCCACGCACCTGTCGAGCGCGCAGCTCGGCATCACGCTCACGACGCTGCTGACGGGCTACACGCTCGAGCCGGCGTTCTCGCGCGCCCTCGCGCCGCTGTTCGACGCGCTCGGGCTGCCGCCCGAGGTGAGCGCGCCGATCGCGACCGTCGTGGCGATGGCGATCGCGACGATCCTGTCGATGATCCTCGGCGAGCTCGTGCCGAAGAACTTCGCGCTCGCGCTGCCCCTGGCCACAGCCAAGGTCGTCGCGCCGTTCCAGCTCGCCTTCACCGCGGTGTTCCGGCCCGCCGTCGCGCTGCTGAACGGCAGCGCCAACGCGGTGCTGCGCGGCGTGGGCATCGAGCCGAAGGAGGAGCTGTCGGGCGCCCGCACGGCAGAGGAGCTGTCGAGCCTCGTGCGCCGCTCGGCGACGGCCGGCGTGCTCGAGAAGGACACCGCGAGCCTGCTCGACCGGAGCCTGCGGTTCTCGCGCCTGAGCGCCTCGGACGTCATGACCCCGCGCCCGCGCATGCACGCGCTGGCGGCCTCCGACTCCGCCGAGGACGTCGTGCAGCTGGCCAGGCAGACCGGCCACAGCCGGTTCCCCGTGTTCGGCGACTCGCTCGACGACATCGTCGGCATCGTGCACCTCAAGGCCGCCGTCGGCGTGCCGCGCCACAAGCGGGCCGAGGTGCCCGCCGCGGCGCTTGCGACCGAGCCGCTGCGCACGCCCGAGACGGTGCACCTCGACGCGCTCATCGCCGAGCTGCGGGCACGCGGCTACCAGATGGCCGTCGTCGTGGACGAGTACGGCGGCACCGCGGGCGTCGTCACGCTCGAGGACCTCGTCGAGGAGATCGTGGGCGAGGTGGCCGACGAGCACGACCGGCGCCTGGCCGGCGTCGTGCGCCACCGCGACTCGCTCACCTTCCCCGGCCAGCTGCGGCCCGACGAGCTGCGCGACCGCGCCGCCGTCGAGGTGCCCGAGGACGACGCCTACGACACCGTCGGCGGCTACATCATGAGCGTGCTCGAGCGCGTGCCCGCCGTGGGCGACGCCGTGCGCCTCGAAGACGGCACCCTCACGGTGGAGCGCATGGACGGGCGCCGCGTGGACCGCGTGCGCTTCACACCCGATCCGCTCCCGGAGGGCGCCGACGTCCAGGGAGGTGACGAGCGATGAGCGACTGGATCGGACTCGTCTGGCTGGTCGTGCTGCTGCTGGCCAACGCGTTCTTCGTCGGCGCCGAGTTCGCCGTCATCTCCGCGCGCCGCTCGCAGATCGAGCCGCTCGCCGAGAAAGGCAACCGTGCGGCCAGGACGGCGCTGTACGCCATGGAGCACGCCACGCTCATGCTCGCGACCTCGCAGCTGGGCATCACGATCTGCTCGCTGCTGATCCTGAACGTCTCCGAGCCGGCGATCCACCACCTGCTCGCCGCGCCGCTGGGCCTCACGCCGCTGCCGGAGGCGGCCGTCGACACGGTCGCGTTCGTCATCGCGCTCGTGTTCGTGTCGTACCTGCACGTGGTCTTCGGCGAGATGGTGGCCAAGAACATCGCGTTCTCGGTGCCCGACCGCGCCGTGCTCATCCTCGCGACACCGCTCGTGTGGGTGTCGAAGGTGTTCCACCCGGTGATCTTCGTGCTCAACTGGGTCGCCAACGCCGTGCTGCGCCTGTTCCGCGTCGAGCCGAAGGACGAGGCGAACTCGACCTTCACGCTCGACGAGGTGGCGACGATCGTCAGCCAGTCGCGCCGCGAGGGCGTGCTGGACGACGCGACGGGCACCGTCGCGGCCGTCGTGGAGTTCACCGACAAGGACGCCGTGGACGTCGCGGTGCCGCTGGATCGGATCGTCACGCTCCCCGAGCGCACGACGCCCGCCGAGATCGAGGCGGCCGTGGCCAAGCACGGCTACTCCCGCTACGTGATCGTCGACGACGAGGGCGAGCCCGTGGGCTACGTGCACCTCAAGGACATTCTGCGCGCCGCGGAGGGGGACGACGCCGACCGAATGGTGGAGGCTCCGATCCCCGCCAAGCGGATCCACCACATGGTGCCCGTGCAGGAGACGACCGACCTGGAGGACGCGCTCGCGATCATGCGGCGCGCGGGCCGCCACCTCGCCCGCGTGCGCAACGCGCAGGGCGAGACGACGGCCGTGCTCTTCCTCGAGGACATCCTCGAGGAGCTCGTCGGCGAGGTCCACGACGCGACGGAGCGTGCGCGGCGCCGCTGATTTTCTGGATCTGCGCCGCTCGGGCACCCGCTGCGCGGGCGCCGCTCGCGTGCTCGGGCCGTCGCTCCGCTCCGGCCGGCAGCGCTTCGCGCTGCGGGGCGGCCGCACCCGCGGCCGCACGCTCGCGCTTCGCGCTCGCACAATGACCGGTCGCGGTGGTCGCTTCATCTCCGCGGCTTCGCCGCTGAAGTTCAGCAACCGATCGGTGCCACCCCTCGGTTGCTGAACGAAGGCCGCGCCAGCGGCCGAAGATGAAGCGACCAGCGCAACCCTCGCGTCAGTGCTTGGGGGCGCGATAGGCGCGGAGGTACTGCGGCGGCCACAGGGCGTCGGGGTGCTCGCCGAGCTCGGCGGCGGCGCGCAGGCCGAAGTGCGGGTCGCGCAGCCACTCGCGCGCCGCGAGCACGACGTCGGCCGAGCCCTCGGCCAGCACCTGCTCGGCCTGGGCGCCCGAGGTGATGATGCCGACGGCGCCCGTGGGCGCGCCCGTCACCTCGCGCACGCGGGCCGCGAACGGCACCTGATAGCCCGGGCGCACGTCGATCCGCTGATGGGCGACGAGGCCGCCCGAGGAGATGTCGAAGAAGTCGGCGCCGGCCTCGACGGCCCACTGCGCGACCCGCGCGACGTCGTCCACGACGAGGCCGCCGGGCGCCGAGTCCTCGGCCGAGAAGCGCACGAGCACCGGCACGGCCTCGCCCACCTCGGCGCGCACGGCGCGGATGACCTCCAGGACGAGGCGGGCGCGGTTCTCGAGCGATCCGCCGTGCTCGTCGTCGCGCTCGTTCGACAGCGGCGACAGGAACTGGTGCAGCAGGTAGCCGTGGGCCGCGTGCACCTCGAGGGCGTCGAAGCCGGCGTCCACCGCACGGCGGGCGGCCGCCGCGAACGCCGCCACGATCTGCCCGATCCGCTCGGCGGGCATCGCCTCCGGCATCGCGTAGCCCTCGTACGCGAGCGCCGAGGGCGCCTCGGTGACCCAGCCGCCGCGATCCTGCGGCACGGATCCGCGGTGCTGCGTGCCGCCGCTCTCCTCGGCGAAGGGCCACCACGTCGACGCCTTGCGGCCCGCGTGCGCCAGCTGCACGCCGGCCTTCGCGCCGCGGGCGTGGATCGCCTCGACGACGGGCCGCCACGCGTCGCGCTGCGCGTCGTTCCAGATGCCGGCGTCGCGCGGCGAGATGCGGCCCTCCGGCACGACGGCCGTCGCCTCGGCGATCACGAGCCCGGCGCCGCCGGAGGCGAACTGGGCCAGGTGCACGTGGTGCCAGTCGTTCACGATCCCGTCCTCGGCGCTGTACATGCACATGGGCGCGACCCACAGGCGGTTGCGGAACTCGACCTCGCGGAGGGTGATCGGGGTGAACAGCTGGGACATGGGGATCCTTCCGTGTGGGAGGCGCGGGCGTCCTCCGGGCGGCACGACGTAATCTGGCGGCATGCCAGGGGGATACGCCAGGCCGAGCGATGAGACCTTCGAGTGGACCGCGGCCGATGCCGCGGCGCACCTGCGGGTGCCAACGGCCTCGGACCACAAGTATTCCCGGGGCGTCGTGCTGCTCGAGACCGGCTCGCCCGCGTACCCCGGCGCGGCGGTGCTCACGGCGGAGGGCGCGTGGCGCGCCGGCGCCGGCATGGTGCGGTGGCAGGGAGACCGCGATGTCGCCCGCCTCGTGCTGCAGCGCCGCCCCGAGACGGTGGTGAACACGGGCGAGCGGTTCGACGCCGCGGTGATCGGCTCCGGGGTGTCGGCGCGCGACCGCGACGGCGAGGTGACGGCGCGCTTCCGGGCGCTGCTGCGCGCCGACGCGCCGACCGTCGTCGACGCCGGCGCGCTCGACCTCGTCACGGATCTGCGCGGCCCCGTCGTCGTCACGCCGCACGAGGGGGAGCTGGGCGAGGTGCGGATCCCGCTGGGGCTCGGCATCGACGATCTCGACGGCGATCCGCTGCCGCGGCGCCTGCGGGCCGGCTTCGCGGAGCGGCTGCTCGCGGTGCGCGAGACCGCGGTCGCGCTGGGCGGGGTCGTGCTGCTCAAGGGCGCCGAGACGATCGTCGCCACGCCGGGCGGCTGGTGGACCGTCGTGCGCGCCGGGACGCCCTGGCTCGCCACGGCCGGCACGGGCGATGTGCTCGCCGGCGCGATCGGCGCCGTCGTCGCCGCCGCGCAGGCGCGCGCCGAGGGCGGGCTCGACGCCGAGGATCTCGGGCCGCTGGCGGCCACGGCGGCGTGGCTGCACGGCACCGCCGGCCGCCTCGCCTCGGGTGTCGACGGCGCCGCGCCGGGGCACCCCGTCACGGCGCTCGACGTGGCCGCCCGCCTGCCCGACGCCTTCGCGGCGGCGCTCCGTGCGCGCTGACCGGCCGCGCGCGCCGCACCGGCGCACGCGGGCGTGGCTGTGGGCGGGGTTCGTCGTCGTGCACGCGATCGTCGCGCTCCTGGGCTGGGCGCTGCCCAACCAGCCCATGGGCGACGTCTACCTCGTGTACGAGCCGTGGTCGGAGCAGGCGCTCGGGGGCGAGCGGATCGTGGGCGTCACAGAATCGTGGGTGTACCCGATCCTGGCCCTCGCGCCGATGCTGCTCACACAGGCGCTCGGCTTCCTCGGCCCGTACGAGATCGGGTGGGCGGTGCTCGTCACCGCGTGCGACGCGGCGGCCTTCGCCCTGCTCGTGGGCGGCGGGCGCTCGCGCGGGCGCGTGGCGGCCGCCTGGTTCTGGCTCGTGTTCGCGCTCGCGCTCGGACCCGTGGGCATGTACCGCCTCGACGCCGTCACGGTGCCGCTCGCCGTCGCCGGCGTGCTGTGGCTCGCGGGCCGCCCGCCCGTCGCCGGAGCGCTGCTGGCCGCCGCGACGTGGATCAAGATCTGGCCGGCGGCGCTGCTGGCCGTGGCCGTTGCCGCCCTGTGGCGGGCCGCGCGGGCCCGCGCGCTCGGCCTCGTCGTCGGCGCGGCGGTGCTCAGCGGCGTCGTCGTGGGCGTCGTCGCGATCGCGGGCGGCCTGCCGCATCTGCTGGGCTTCGTCGCCACGCAGCAGGACCGCGGCCTGCAGATCGAGGCGCCCGCCGCCACGCCGTACGTGTGGGGCGCTGTGGCCGGCCGGGACGGCTGGTTCCTGTTCTACGACCGCGACATCCTCACCTTCCAGGTCGCCGGCCCGGGCGTCGATGCGGTGGCCGCCGCGACGACCCCGCTGCTCGCGCTCGCCGCCGTCGCGATCGCGGCGCTCGCCGCCGTCAAGACGTGGCGCGGCGCCGCCGTGGCGCGGGTGCTGCCCCCGGCGGCGCTGGCCCTCGTGCTCGCGCTCATCGTGTGCAACCGCGTCGGCTCGCCGCAGTTCCACGCGTGGCTCATCGCGCCGCTCGTGCTGTGGCTCGTGTGGGACCGCCGGCGGGCGTGGCCGCTCGCGGCCCTCGCCCTCGTGTGCGCCGGGCTGACGCAGCTCGTGTACCCCGTGGCCTACTGGTCGCTGCTGGGCGCGGATCCGCTCGGCGCGGCGCTGCTGTCCGCGCGCAACCTCGCGCTCGTGGCGCTGCTGGCGTGGGCCCTCGTCCGGCTCGCGCGGGTCCCGGCGGGCCGGGATCGCGCCCGGATCGGGGTGGATCCGCTGCGGTCGGCGGCATAGCCTCGGAGCATGCTCATCGCCTTCTCCGTCGCCCCGAGCGGCGCGCCCTCGGGCGCCACCGCGAACCCGGACGGCTCCGTCCACGACGCCGTCGCCGCGGCCGTCCGCGTCGTCCGCGACTCAGGCCTGCCCCACCGCACCACCTCGATGTTCACCGAGGTCGAGGGGGAGTGGGACGAGGTCATGGACGTCGTCCGGCGCGCCACCGACGCCGTCATGCCCTTCGGATCGCGCGTGTCGCTCGTGCTCAAGGCCGACATCCGTCCCGGCCGCACGGGCGAGCTCGACGGCAAGATCGAGCGCCTCGAGCGCGCCCTCGGCGAGGACGCGGCGGATTAGGCCGCGCCGGGCCCGAGCCGGGCCAGCCGTTGCGAGCGGCACTATGATTGGCGCTATGAGCCTGAGTATGAAGGCCTTCAGCGGCAGCCTGCCGGAGAACGATCTCGCCTTCCTCGAGGAGTACGGACGGCGTCACCGCCTGGCGAGTCGATCGGCCTCGCTGCGGGCGGCGGTGCGCGCGCTTCGGGAGGCCGAGGCCGAGCGCGAGTACGTCACGGCTTTCGAGGAGTTCGAGGCGTCGGGCGACGCCGCGCTCTGGGACGGCGTCAGCGGTGACGGGCTGAGGGCGTGAGGCCCGACATCCCCCGCCTGCGTGGCGACATCTGGGACGTCGAGTTCGACCCCGCCCAGCCCGGGGAGGTCGCGAAGACGCGGCCGGCGGTGATCGTGTCGAACGACGGGGCGAACCGGGCCGCGCTTCGCGCACGCGCCGGGGGTGTGCTCGTCGTCGTGCCGATCACCTCGAACATCGCGAACGTGCTGACCTTCCAGACGCGACTTCCCGCCGACGACCTCACCGGGCTGACGACGGAGTCGAAGACGCAGCCCGAGCAGCTGCGGGCGGTGCACGTCCGCCGGCTGGTGCGGCGTCGTGGCGCGCTCAACGCCGAGCAGCAGGCCGCGCTGGACGCCGCGATCACCGATCACCTCGCGCTCTGAGCGGTCCGGTCACGGGGAAGGGTGAGCGCCCGCCGCACCGGGAGCCATTAGGCTGAACGGGTGACCACCTCGACACCCGTGTCGGGGGGTGCGGCGAGGATGGCGCTCCTCTCGCTCGCCATCGGCGCCTTCGGCATCGGCATGACCGAGTTCGTCTCGATGGGGCTGCTGCCCGGGATCGCGAGCGACCTGCTGCCCGACCTGTATGCCGCCCGCACGGAGGACGCCATCGCGCGGGCCGGCCTGCTCATCAGCCTCTACGCGCTGGGCGTCGTGCTGGGCGCCCCGACGATCGCCGGCTTCGCGTCGCGCTTCCCGCGCCGCCGCGTGGTGATGGCGCTCGTCGCGGCGCTGCTCGTCTTCAACGTGCTCACGGTGATCGCGCCGACGTTCGAGCTCGTCGCCGTCTCGCGCTTCCTCTCCGGCGTGCCGCACGGCGCGTTCTTCGGGATGGGCGCGCTCGTCGCGAGCGAGCTCCTCGGGCCGGACAAGCGCGGCCGCGCCGTGGCGCTCATGATGACCGGGCTCACCGTCGCCAACGTCGTCGGGGTGCCGGCCGGCACCTTCCTCGGCCAGGCCGTCGGATGGCGGGCGGCCTACGTGGTCGTCGCGCTCGTCTTCGCGCTCGCGTTCGTCATGTGCGCGCGGTTCCTGCCCGCGCAGCCCGGCGATCCCGGGCGCACCTTCCGGCACGAGCTGCGCGTGTTCCTCATCCCGCAGGTCTGGTTCGCGATCGGGATCGGGGCGATCGGTTTCGGCGCGTTCTTCGCGATCTACAGCTACGTCGCCACGCTCGTGACAGAGGCCGCCGGCGCGCCCGAGTGGCTCGTGCCGTTCGCGCTCATGGCGCTGGGGCTCGGCATGGTGGTGGGCAACCTGTTCGGCGGACGCCTGGCCGACATCAGCGTGACCCGCACGCTCGTGGCGGGGCTGGGCGGGATGTCGGCCGCATCGGTGATCGTCGCGGTCCTGTCGAGCTGGAGCATCGCGCTCGTCGCCGCCCTGTTCGTCTTCGGGCTCATCGCGCAGCTGATCAACCCCGCCATCCAGCTGCGCCTGTTCGACGTGGCCCACGAGCACCAGGCGCTCGCCGGCGCACTCAACCACTCGGCCCTCAACATCGGCAACAGCGTGGGCGCGGCCGTGGGCGGCGCCGTGATCGCGGGCGGCTTCGGCTATGTCGCCCCGGCGTGGGCCGGTGCTGTGCTGGCGTTCGCCGGCGTGCTCATCGCGCTCGCCGCGTTCGCCGTCGACCGGCGATCCGTGCGCGTCGCCGCCTGATCCGGCCGTCCCGCCCGATCCGGTCGCGGATCCGGTCGCCGATCCGGCCGTCCCGCGCGATCCGCCGCGTGATGCGGCGATCCGGGCGTCAGGACTCGAGCAGCCGCCGCAGGTGGTACCCGACGGCGCCGGTCTCGATGAGGAACCCGTCGTGGCCGAAGTCGCTGGGGACGACGACGGCACGGTCGCCGTCGAGCGCGCGCGGGATGCCGCGCGCGATGCGGTGCTGGCCGCCGATGGGGAACAGCCGGTCGGAGTCGATCCCCAGCACGAGCGTGCGGGCGGTGACGCGCGAGAGCGCCTCCTCGACGCCGCCGCGGTCGCGGCCCACGTCGTGCGAGTCCATGGCCTCGATGAGGCGCACGTAGCTGTTGGCGTCGAAGCGGCGCGTGAACCGGTTGCCGTGGAAGTCGAGGTACGACTCCACGGCGAAGCGGCCGCCGTGGCCCAGCGGGCTCACGCCCGACTGCCACGAGCGCTGGAAGCGCTGGTTCAGCTCGGTGGGGCTGCGGTAGTTCAGCAGCGCCATGCGCCGGGCCAGCGCGAGACCGCGGTGCGGGCCCTCGCCGTCGGGCGCGTCGTAGTACTCACCGCCGCGGAAGCGCGGATCCATCTCGATCGCCTGCCGCTGCACGGAGTTCAGCGCGATCTGGTCGGCCGTGTTCAGCGGCGGCGCCGAGAGCACCGCGAGCCGCTCGACGCGCTCGGGCAGCGTCGCGGCCCATTCCAGGGCGTGCATGCCGCCCATCGACCCGCCGATCACGGCCGCCCACACCTCGATGCCGAGCGCATCGGCCAGGCGTTCCTGCGCCTCGACCTGGTCTCGGATCGTGAGGAAGGGGAAGCGCGAACCCCACGGATCGCCGTCGGGGTGGACGCTCGCCGGGCCCGTCGATCCCTGGCACCCGCCGAGCATGTTGGGCGCCACGACGAACCAGCGATCCGTGTCGATCGCGCGTCCCGGGCCGACGATGTCGTCCCACCAGCCCGCCGTGGGGTGGCCGGGCACGGCGGGGCCGGCGACGTGGCTGTCGCCCGTGAAGGCGTGCGCGATGAGCACGGCGTTGTCGCGCGCGGGGTTCAGCTCGCCCCACGTCTCGTACGCGATGCGGAACGACGGCAGCGCGCGGCCGCTCTCGGTCACCAGCTCGCCGAAGGTCTCGAAGCGGCGCTCGCCCACCGGGTCGCCCTCGCGCCAGGCGCCCGTCGCCGGGGGACGGCCGACCATCGACCGCGCGTCCTGCTCGGTGACGAGCGCGGACGGCACGGTGTCCTCGGAGATCTGCCAGTCCATCCGCCTCATTCTGCCGTGCCGGGGCATCGCGCCGCCGGAGTGTTACGAACGGGTCGGGCCCGCACGCGCGTGGCGTGCGGGCCCGACCCGGGTGAGCGCGGCTCAGGCGCGCGCGGTGAGGGCGCCCGAGCGGGCCGCCGCGAGCGCCTGCTCGAGGTCGGCCGTGAGGTCGGCGACGTTCTCGAGGCCGACCGACAGCCGCACGAGGCCCGGCGTGACGCCGGCCGTGAGCTGCTGCTCGGGCGTGAGCTGCGAGTGCGTGGTCGAGGCGGGGTGGATGACGAGCGAGCGCACGTCGCCGATGTTCGCGAGGTGGCTGAACAGCTTCAGCGCGTTCACGAACGCGCGGCCGGCGTCCACGCCGCCCTTGAGCTCGAACGACAGCACTGCGCCCACGCCCTTCGGGGCGTAGCGGTTCGCCGCCTCGTACCAGGGCGAGCTCGGCAGGCCCGAGTAGCTCACCGAGGCCACGTCGTCGCGCGCCTCCAGCCACTCCGCCACCGCCTGCGCGTTCTGCACGTGCCGCTCGATGCGCAGCGACAGCGTCTCGATGCCCTGGATGAGCTGCCACGCGTTGTTGGGCGAGACCGCCGATCCCAGGTCGCGCAGCAGCTGCACGCGCGCCTTGGTGATGTACGCGACGCCGTCGCCGAGCACGCCCGTGTAGCTC
This sequence comes from Microbacterium petrolearium, assembly GCF_054782875.1. Taxonomy (NCBI): domain Bacteria; kingdom Bacillati; phylum Actinomycetota; class Actinomycetes; order Micrococcales; family Microbacteriaceae; genus Microbacterium; species Microbacterium petrolearium. The sequence continues at coordinate 62,031 of NZ_BAAGRQ010000010.1, read as the reverse complement.
ACGCCGTTGTACGACGGGTCCGGCTCGGTGAGGCCGGGGAAGCGATCGGCGTGCTGCGACCACGGGAAGGTGCCGCCGTCGACGATCGCGCCGGCGACCACGGTGCCGTGCCCGGCGAGGAACTTCGTGGCGGAGTGCACGACGATGTCGGCGCCGTGCTCGAAGGGACGGATGAGGTAGGGCGTGGCGATCGTGTTGTCGACGATGAGCGGCAGACCGTTCTCGTGCGCGATGTCGGCGACCGTGCGGATGTCGAGCACGTTCGCCTGCGGGTTGCCCACCGTCTCGGCGAAGAACAGCTTCGTGTTCGGGCGGATCGCGGCGCGCCAGGCCTCGGGGTCGTCCTGGTTCTCGACGAACGTCGTCTCGATGCCGAGCTTGGCGAGCGTGTACTTGAAGAGGTTGTACGTGCCGCCGTAGATGGAGCTGGACGAGACGATGTGGTCGCCCGCCTGCGCGATGTTCAGCACCGCGAACGTCTCGGCCGCCTGGCCGCTGGCCACGAGCAGCGCGCCCGTGCCGCCCTCGAGCGCCGCGATGCGCTGCTCGGCGACGTCCTGCGTGGGGTTCATGATGCGGGTGTAGATGTTGCCGGTCTCGGCGAGGGCGAACAGGTTCGCCGCGTGATCCGCGTCCTTGAAGACGTACGCCGTGGTCTGGTACAGCGGCGTCGCGCGCGCGCCGGTCGTGGGATCGGGCTGCGCGCCGGCGTGGATCTGCTTGGTCTCGAAGCGCCAGTTGTCGGTCATGATGCGTCCTCGTGTCTCTCGTGCGCGGCCTTCCGCCGGTCGCACGGGAGACGCTACGCGCGCGGGCGGGGCAGCGGCAACGGCCCGGAAACGCGGCGTCACAATCGGCGCCCGGCGCCGCGATACCGTGGAGGCATGGCGAACAGACGCGCGGTCGTGACCGGGGCGAGCTCGGGGATCGGAGCGGCGACCGTGAGGGCGCTGCGCGAGGCGGGATGGGACGTCGTGGGCGTGGCCAGGCGGGCCGATCGCCTCAAGGAGCTGGCGGCCGAGACCGGGGCGGACACCTTCGCCGCGGATCTCACCTCGCAGACCGACGTCGACGCGCTCGCGGCGCACCTCGCGCACACCGGTCCCGTGCACGCGCTCGCGCACGTGGCGGGCGGCGCGAAGGGCACCGATCGCGTGGAGGACGGCGCGGCCGCCGACTGGCTGTGGATGTACGAGGTCAACGCGCTGTCGGCGCAGCGCCTCGTGCAGGCGCTGCTGCCGCAGCTGCGCGGCACCGCCGCGGCCGAGTCGACGCACGCGGACCTGCTGTTCGTCACCTCCACCGCCGCGCAGGTGGCGTACCCGGGAGGCGGCGGCTACAACGCCGCGAAGGCCGCCGAGAGCATGCTCGTGCACGCGCTGCGGCAGGAGCTGAACGGCGAGCCGCTGCGCGTCGTCGAGATCGCGCCCGGCATGGTGCACACCGAGGAGTTCACGCTGAACCGCACGGGCGACCCGGCCGCCGTCGAGGCGCTCTACGCCGACGTCGACGGGCCGCTCGTCGCCGAGGACGTCGCCGACGTCATCGCCTACGCGCTGAACGCCCCCGGCCACGTCAACCTCGACCTCGTCACGATGCGCCCCGTCGCGCAGGCCGCGCAGCACATGCTGCACCGCGGGCCGCTCGCGCCGCGCGAGGAGCCCGGCGCATGACGGCGCCGCGCGAGGTGCTCACCTGGCAGGGCTTCGGCGATGCCACGCGCGAGCTGTCGCGGCGGATCGTGGCCGACGGGTTCGTGCCCGAGGTCGTCGTCGCGATCGCGCGCGGCGGGCTGCTGCCGGCCGGCGCGCTCGCGTACGGCCTGGGCGTGAAGAACTGCGGCGCCATCAACATGGAGTTCTACACGGGCATCGGCACGGTTCTCGACGCGCCGGAGGTGCTGCCGCCCGCGCTCGACATGGACTACCTCGACGGCCGGCGCGTGCTGCTCGTCGACGACGTCGCCGACTCGGGGCGCACGCTGCGGATGGCGGTGGATCTGCTCGCCGCGAAGGGCGCGGACGTGCGCTCGGCGACGATCTACACGAAGCCGTCCACGATCATCCAGCCGGACTACGCGTGGCGCGACACGGATCGGTGGATCGACTTCCCCTGGTCGGCCGCCGGTTCGGTGGTCGAGGAGGACGCCGGCCTGGCCCCGTCGGCGTGAGCATGCCGGGCATGACGCTGCCGCAGCTGGCGGAGGCGGGGCTGATCGACGCGGGCTGGGCCGACGCCCTCGCGCCCGTGGCGGGCGAGATCGCCGCGCTCGGCGAGCGGCTGCGTGCGGAGGTCGCCGCCAGCCGGCCGTACCTGCCGGCGGGGGAGCACGTGCTGCGGGCGTTCCAGCGGCCCCTCGCCGACGTGCGGGTGCTCGTCGTCGGCCAGGATCCGTACCCCACGCCCGGCCATCCCATCGGCCTGTCGTTCGCCGTCGAGCGCCACGTGCGCCCGCTGCCGCGCAGCCTCGCCAACATCTACCGCGAGCTGCACGACGACCTCGGCATCCCGCCGGCCGCGCACGGCGATCTGTCGGCCTGGGCGGACCAGGGCGTGATGCTGCTCAACCGCGTGCTCACGGTGCGCCCTGGTGCGCCGGCGTCGCACCAGGGCTGGGGCTGGGAGCGCGTGACCGAGCACGCGATCCGCACCCTGGCAGCGCGCGGCGGCCCGCTCGTGGCGGTCCTGTGGGGGAACCAGGCGCGCTCCCTCGCGCCGCTGCTGGGCGACGTGCCGCGCGTGGAGTCGGCGCACCCGTCGCCGCTCTCGGCGAGCCGCGGCTTCTTCGGCTCCCGCCCGTTCTCGCGCGTCGACGAGCTGCTGCGGGCGCAGGGCGCCGGCCCGGTGGACTGGCGCGTAATCTGATGCCCATGCTCGATGAGTCGTACGAGAGGCGCCGCCGGCGCCACCTGCGCAGCCGTCAGGTGAGCGAGGAGCGCCCGTTCTCGTACGAGATCCGGCCGGCGAGGCTCGAGGACATCCCGGACATCCGCGAGATCTACAACTACTACGTCATGAACTCGGTCGTGACGTTCGACGAGAAGCGGTGGAGCCACACGCAGTGGGTCGAGAAGTTCGAGCACCTTCGCAAGCTCGGGCTGCCGTTCCTCGTCGCCGTCTCCCCGTCGGGGCAGGTGCTCGGGTACGCGCTCGTCTCGCCATGGGCCGGCAAGTCGGCGTTCCGGTACACGGTCGAGAACTCCGTCTACCTCGGCCAGGCCGCCACGGGGAAGGGCCTCGGCCGCGCGCTGCTGGAGGCGCTCATCGAGGCGTGCGAGGAGATCGGGCTGCACCAGCTCGTCGCCGTCATCAGCGACAAGGGCGCCGAGGCATCCATCGCGCTGCACCAGAAGCTCGGATTCGTCGAGGTCGGGCGCATGGGACGCGTCGGCTTCAAGTTCGGCCGCTGGCTCGGCACCGTGTACCTGCAGAAGCAGCTCAAGCCCCGCAAGAAGCCCGGCATGCTCTCCCGCATCTTCGGAAGGGGCGAGCAGTCTTCCTGACCGCGGGGTTGCACCACTCGGTCGCACCCATCGGTTGCTGAACGGAGCGGCCGGAGGCCGCGGAGATGAAGCGACCACCGCAAGCCGCGCCGCGGCCCGGGGCGTCAGCGGCGGGGCTGGACCGAGGCGCGCGGCGCGATCGGCGCCGGCTGCGTGAGCAGGGTCGGCAGATACGACATCGGCACGGCGGGCGAGACGAGCTGCTCCCACGGCCAGCGGTCGCGGGCCTCCGCGAGATAGGCGACGGCCTCGGTCAGGTGGCGCGGCTCGGAGCCGAGCACGCCGGCGACCGAGAGCCGGCGGTCGACGAGGCGCCCGGTGTCGAGCGCGAGCGGATCGGCGGCCGCGCGCGACCCGACGAGCGCGAGACGGCCGCCGATCGCGAGCGCCTCGAACGCGGGCGCCGGCGGCATCCGGAACACGAGCGCGATGTCGACGTCGGGCAGCGGGGCGCCGGACGCGACGGCCTCCGTCGCGCCGAACGCCCGGACCATGGCGCGGCGCGAGGCATCGCGGTCGACGGCCACCACGGTGGACGCGCCCCGGTCGGTGGCGACGGCCGCCGCCGTGAGGCCGAGCATGCCGGCGCCGCCGACGAGCACCCGCGCGCCGCGCAGCGGTCCGACGGCGTCGAGCGCGGCCATGACGGTGGCGGCGGCGCAGCCGGCCGACGACGCGACGGCGTCGCACAGCGCCTCCGGCACGCGGGCCACCGTCGCGCCACGGGGCAGCAGCACGTGCGCGGCGAACGAGCCCGACAGCGGCCACGACCCGTCGATCGGCTCCTCGCCGAACCGGCGCAGCATGCGGCAGGTCGCGGTGCGGCCCCCACGGCAGCGGTCGCATCGGCCGCACGCGACCGTCGGCCCCCACACGACCCTGTCCTTCACCGCGGCGGGGGCGCCGGGCCCGGCGGCGACGACGCGGCCGACGCCCTCGTGCCCGAGGACCCGCGAGGGGCCGGACGCGGCGGGCGCGCGATCCGCGGCGCACACGGTGGCGAGATCGACGGCCACGAGCAGCTCGCCCTGACCCGGCTGGGGCAGGGCGATGCGCTCGACCGACACGCTTCCGCCGCGCAGCACGGCGGCGGTCGTGGTGCCCGTGGTCACCTCGCGTACGCTCACGCCGCCACCTCCCCCTGCTGCCCGACTCGAACGGTCTCCCTAGGGTCGCCCGCGCTCCGGAACGCGCCCGGTATGTCGGGTGAACGGCAGGTGAATTGCACGGATCGGATTACCGACGGCCCGATCCGGCGCCGCGCCGGCGCCCCGATCCGCGTCCGCCGGAGCGTCGATCCGGCCGCGTCAGATGGTGGGGATCGAGGCGAGCAGGCGGCGCGTGTACTCCTCGCGCGGGCGGCGCAGCACCTCGGATGTCGGGCCGGATTCGACCACGGCCCCTCCCTTCATGACCACCACGGTGTCGCACAGGTTCTGCACCACGCCGATGTCGTGCGAGACCATGACGAGCGTCAGGCCCTCGCGCTCGCGCAGCCCCCGCAGCAGCTCGAGGATCTGCGCGCGCACGGTCACGTCGAGGGCCGAGAGCGGCTCGTCGCCGAACAGCACCAGGGGTCGATGCGCGATCGCCCGCGCGAGGGCGATGCGCTGGCGCTGCCCGCCCGAGAACTCGTGCGGGTGCCGATCCGCCATGTCGGGATCGAGGCCCACGTCGGCGAGCACCTCGCGCACCCTCGCGCGGTGGTCTCCGTCCACGCCGAGCGCCCACAGCGGCTCGGCCACGATCCGGCCCACGCTCATGCGGGGATCGAGGGACGCGTACGGATCCTGGAAGACGACGCCGGTCATGCGGCGCAGCCAGTGCAGCGAGCGGGCCGATGCGCGGGCGTCCACGGCGCGCCCGTCGACCTCGACGGTGCCCGAGGTGGGCCGGTCGAGCCCGAGCAGCAGCCGCACGAGCGTCGACTTGCCCGACCCGGACTCGCCGATGACGCCGACGGCCTCGCCGCGCGCGATGTCGAGGTCGGTCGGCTGCAGCGCCGTCGTGACCCGTCGCGGCGAGAACGCCCTCGCGCGCGGCGCCGCGTACTCGCGGCCGAGCCCCCGCGCCCGGATCAGCACATCACTCATCCGCCGCTCCCTCATCCGGCGAGACAGCATCCTGGCGCCGAGACAGCGGACGCTGCACGCTGTCTCGGCGCGCCGTTGCTGTCTCGCTGCCCTCGCCGCGCCACAGGGTCGCGGTCGCGTCGCGGAGCAGGCCCTGCGTCACGGGGTGCGCCGGGTCCGTGAGCAGGCGCGGCACGGGCCCGCGCTCGACGACGCGGCCGCGCTCGAGCACGATGCCCTCCGCGGCGACCTGCGAGAGCACGGCGAGGTCGTGGGTGATGAACAGCAGCGACATGCCCGCGTCGTCGACCAACCCCAGCAGCAGCTCGAGGATCTCGGCCTGGATCGTCACGTCGAGGGCGGTCGTGGGCTCGTCGGCGATGAGCAGGCGCGGTCCGCACGCCAGCGCCATCGCGATGGCCACGCGCTGCCGCTGCCCGCCCGAGAGCTGGTGCGGGTAGCGGTTCACGATCGCCTCGGGGTCGGGCAGGCGCACGCGCGCCGCCTCGGCCACGGCGATCCGCCGCGCCTCCGCCCGCGAGACGCCGCGGTGGATGCGCACGGCCTCGGCGATCTGCCGGCCCACGGTCCGGATGGGGTTCAGCGCCTTCTGCGGCTCCTGGAACACCATCGCCAGCTCGTCGCCGCGCAGCGCCGCCAGCCGCCGCTCGGGCATGCCGAGCAGCTCCGTCCCGTCCCAGCGGATCGATCCGGTCGCCGTGGCGCCGTCGGGCAGCAGGCCCAGGATGGCCAGGGCGGTGAGCGACTTGCCCGAGCCGGACTCGCCGATCAGCCCGGCACGCGATCCGTCCGACACCTCGAACGAGACGCCGTCGACCACGCGCCGGCCGTCGATCTCGATCGCGAGATCGCGCACCTCGAGGCTCACGCGACCACCCCCGGCGTCGTGTGCGGGATGCGCCGGCGGTCGCCGTGGCGCAGGGTCGGATCGGTCGCCTCGCGCAGGGCATCGCCCAGCAGGTTGAGCGCGAGCACGGTGAGGGTGATCGCCAGGCCCGGCCACACGACGGAGGTGGGGTGGATCGCGATGTAGCGCTGCAGCTCGCTCAGCAGCAGGCCCCACGACGGATCGGTGACGGTGGCGCCGAAGCCGAGGTACGACAGCCCGGCCTCGGCGAGCACCGCCACGGCCATGCCCCACGACAGCTGCACGATGAAGATCGGCGCGACGTTGGGCAGCAGGTGCCGCGTGAGGTTCTGCCACGGCGTGAGCCCGGCGGCGCGGCCGGCGAGCACGAAGTCGCTGCGCTGCACGCGGCGCAGCTCGGGGCGCGTGACGCGGGCGATGTTCACGCCGAAGCCGATGCCCACCGCCCACACGACCACCCACAGCGATCCGCCCCACACCGAGGAGATCATCATCGCGATGAGCAGCACGGGGAAGGCGATGAGGATGTCGATGAGCACCGCGACGGCCTCGCGCGTCCAGCGCGGGGTGAGGGCGCCGAGCACCGCGAGCACCATGCCGAACAGCGTCGCCACGAGCGCGGCGCCGACCGCCACGAAGATGGTCGTGCGGGCGCCGACCATGAGCAGGCTCAGGATGTCGCGGCCGGTGTTGTCGGTGCCGAGCAGGTGCGGCCAGCTCGGGCCGGCCCAGCGGGCGGCCGTGTCGACCGCGCGCGGATCGAAGGGCGTCCACAGCAGCGACACGAGCGCCGTCGCGGCGATCACCGCCACGACGACGAGCCCGAAGCGGCCCGTGCCCGAGCGCCACAGTCGCGCGAGCGTGGTCATCCGGCCTCCCTCTGCCGCGGATCGACGGCATGATGCAGCAGGTCGACGAGGAAGCCGACGGCGAGCACGAAGCCCGTGAGCACGAGCAGCTCGCCCTGCACCTTCTCGAGGTCGCGCGCTCCCACGTCGGTCACGAGCATGCGGCCGATGCCCGGCAGGTTGAACACCTGCTCGATCACGACGGCGCCGACGATGATCCCCGCCACCTGCACGCCCAGCACCGTGACGACCGACAGCCCGACGCTCGGCAGCCCGTGCCGCAGCAGCGCCTGCGTGCGCGTCAGTCCCTTCGCGGCGGCGGTGCGGACGAAATCCTCGCCGAGAGCCTGCAGCGTGGCGCTGCGCACGAACCGCAGCAGCACGGCCCCCTCCACGACGCCGATCGTGAGAGCGGGCAGGAGGAGCGCGCGCAGCGCCTCCCACGGCGTGGACCAGCCGGTGCGGGTGGGGAAGCCCTGCGCGGGCAGCCAGCCGAGCCCCACGGCGAAGACGACGACGAGCATCATGCCGGCCCACACCACGGGCACGGCGGCCAGCCCCTGCGCCACCACGCTGATCGCGGTGCCCGAGGCGCGGCCGCGCCGCAGCGCCGAGAGCACGCCGAAGGGCACGGCCACGAGCAGCGCGATGAGCATGGCGAGCAGACCGAGGGGCACGGTCACCTCGGCCTTGCGCGCGAGCTCGGGGGCCACGGGCGCGCCCGTGAGGAAGGACGATCCCAGATCCCCGCGCAGCACGCCGCCGATCCAGTCGGCGTACTGCGCGAGCAGCGGGCGGTCGAGCCCCAGCTGGGTGCGGATCCGCGCCGCCTGCTCGGGCGTGCCGTTCGTGCCGGAGATGAGCTGCGCGACGTCGCCGGGCAGCACGCGCAGGGTGAGGAAGATGATCGCGCTCGCCACGACGAGGCCCACCGCGAGCAGCAGCAGCCTCGTGAGCGCGTAGCGGATCACCCGTCCTCCCCGGTGCGGATCAGCCGGCGAACGTCACGCCCGCCAGCGGCAGGCGGGTGCTCGTGGCGTCGGCGGGGAAGCCCTCGACGCCCGGGGCGACGGCGACGATGTCGGCGCGCGTGTAGAGCCAGTCGGCGGGGTGGTGCTCGGCGACGATCCGCGCGGCCTCGGCGAGCAGCTGCGCCGACGCGTCCGGGTCGGTCTCGCGCATCGCGTCGGCGTAGAGCCCCTGCACCTGCGCGAGCACCTCCTCGTCCGAGATGGCGTAGTAGTAGTCGGGGTCGGCCCACGTCTCGAAGTCGCGCGGCTCGACGTGGTTGACGTAGCTGAGCTCGTAGTCCTGGTTCGTGTACACGTCGTTCAGCCACGTCGAGAACTCGACCGGCTCGACGCGGAGGTTCACCCCGATGTCGTCGAACGCGCCCACCAGCAGCGTCGACACGGTGGTGCCGTACACGTTGGGGATCGTCAGCTCCAGCTCGAGGTCATCCGCTCCCGCCTCGGCCAGCAGCTCGCGGGCGCGCTCGGGGTCGTACGAGACGACGTCCGAGAGATCCTCGTAGCCGGGGTCGAGCTCGGGGATCGGGCCGAACTGCGGGATGCCGGCGCCGACGGTCTCGATGATCGCCTGGTGGTCGATCGCCATGCGCAGCGCCTCGCGCACCCGGATGTCCTCGAGCGGCGGCGCGGCGTCGTTGAAGGCGAGGATGAACTTGTCGGTCGTCAGTCCCTCGCTCACCTCGAACGAGCCCTCCAGCTCCGGCACGAACTCCGGATCGACGGCCGTGATCGCGTCGAGGGACCCGTCGAGCCCGGCGTTGACGAGTGCCGTGGCGTCGGGGATGTACTGCAGCACGACCTCGGCGACGCCCGCGGGCTCGCCCCAGTACGCGTCGTTGCGCGCGAGGGTGAGGTGGTCGCCGTCGACCCACTCGGCGACCGTGAACGGGCCGGTGCCGTTGGCGGCCGTGCGCAGGTCGGTCTCGTCGCCCTCGTCGAACACGAGCCCGGCGCGCCCGCCCAGCGCGAAGAGGAAGTTCTGATTCGGCTCGGCGAGCGTGACGACGACGGTCGAGTCGTCCGGCGCCTCGATCGAGGCGACGTTCGCGAACACCGCGTGGTCGACGTACGACTCGTCGGCGCGCACCGCCTCGAGCGAGGCGACGACGTCCGAGGTCGTCAGCGCGCCGCCGCCGTGGAACCTCACGCGCTCGGCGATCGTGAAGGTGTAGGTGAGGCCGTCGGGGGACACCTCGTACTCGGTGGCGAGGCGCGGCACGACCTCCCCCTCGGGCGTGCGGCTGACGAGGCCCTCGTACACGTTGTCGATGAGCGCCTGCTCCAGCGCCGCCCCCGAGGTGCGGCGGATGTCGAGGTTGTCGGGCTCCAGGATGAGCCCGACCCGCAGCGCGGCGTCCGGGTCGGCGGGCGCCGGCGACGGGTCGCCCGCCGAGCACGAGGCGAGTGCGAGCGCCGCGGCGAGCGCGGAGGCGACGGCGGCGGCGCGGACGCCGCGGCGAACGGGAAGCGACATGGGGGTCCTTTCGGGCGAGCGCGTCAGGCGACGCTCTCGGGTGCGGGGGAGGAGAGGGGGGAGCGGATGAGGGCGGCCAGCTCGACGGGGGCGACCTCCTGCACGTTGTGCGGGGCCTCGAGCTCGACGACGTCGGCGTGCGGCAGGCGCGAGCGGAACGTGTCGAGCGCGGCCGCGGAGACGAAGCCGCGCGTGCCGCGGACGAGGGTGAGAGGCGCGCGCACCGCCTCGAGGTCGGCCCAGCGCTCGCCGTCGTCGTCGCGCGCGGCGGGTGCGAGGGCGGAGGCGGCGATGCGGGCGAAGTGGTGCTTCCACTCGACGGTGCCGTCGGGCAGCACGCGCGAGTTCAGCACGACGCCGCGGCGGGCCTGCTCGCGCCCGCCGCCCAGGCCGAAGGCGACGACGTGGTCGAGCAGCTCCTCGCGCGAGGCGAACGAGAGCCGCTCGTAGAAGCGGCGCAGCTCGGCCGGGCCGGACTCGTCGATTCCGGGGGTGATGTCGACGAGCACGACGGCGCGCACGAGATCGGGCCGCGCGGCGGCGACCGCCGCGGCGGTGGCGCCGCCGAGCGACTGGCCGACGAGCACGACAGGCGCCTCGGCCCACTCCTCGATGCCGCGGATGACGTCGGGCGCGAGCACGCGCGGGGCGTAGGCCGCGTCGTCGCGCCACGACGAATCGCCGTGGCCGGGCAGGTCGATCGCGAGGGTCGGCTCGCCGAGGGCCAGGGCCGTGGCGTCCCACGTGTGCGCGTTGAGGCCGGCGCCGTGCAGCAGCACGACCGCGGGCGCGCCCTCGCCGAGCGCGACGGCGCTGAGCGAGCGGGCGTCCGGCAGGCTCAGCGCGAGCCGGCGGGCGGGCGGCACCTCGGTGCCCAGATCGGCCGCCTGCGGCGCCAGGAACGAGAACTCGTCGATGTCGTCGTGGCGCGGGCTGTCAGAGCTCACAGCGGATCCCTTCGTGGCTGGCCGTGAATCGCTCCATTGTGAGGCCACCGCGCGCCCGCGTGGAAATCGCGGATCAAAGTGCCACGTAATGATCCTGCCTATCTGTGCGAATTGATCCCGAATGTCTGATTCGGCTGTGCGAAGTGATTTCGGAGCGTGCGGTGCCCCGCGGGCGGTACTGTCGTCGCAGGCGGTCCGACCAGGCCGCGCAACCGAGGGAGGATCGATGGCCGAGAAGCGCGTGCACCTGTCGAAGGCGGCGCCCGAGGCGTACCAGGCGCTCGACGCCTTCGCCGACACGGCGGCCCGGATCGCGCGCGAGAACGGCGTGGACGAGCGGATGAAGGAGCTCGTGCTGCTGCACTGCTCGCAGCTGAACGGCTGCGCGTACTGCTCGCGCGTGCACGCCGACCGCGCCGCGAAGGCGGGCATCTCGTACGACGACCTCGCGCAGCTGCCCGTGTGGCGCGAGTCGGGCGTGTTCTCCGAGCGCGAGCGCGCGGCGCTCGAGCTGGCCGAGGCGCTCACCTTCATCCACCGCGGCGGCATCTCGGACGACGTCTACCACCGCGTGGGCGGCGTGCTCAGCGAGCCCGAGTACGTGGGCGTGTGCTGGCTCGCCGTGGAGATCAACGCGTTCAACCGCATCGTCATCGCCGGGCGCTACCCGGTGCCGCCCCGCGGCTGAACCCCGTCAGCGCGTCTCGAGGCCGTGCGGCTCCGGCGCGCGCGTCTCCAGCTCGGGGCGGACGCGGCCCTTCGGCCCCACGAGGACCGCGTAGGCGATCGACAGCAGCGCGATCCAGATCGCGCCCACGACGAGGGCCGTGCGGCCCGACTCTGTGAAGGCCAGGATCACGACGACGAAAGCCATGAACGCCAGCGCGACGAGGTTCGTCCACGGCCACAGCGGCATCGCGAAGCCCGCGCTCGGCGCGCCGTCGCGGGTCATCTCGCGGCGCATGCCGTGGTGGGCGAGCAGGATCGAGGCCCACGTCAGCACCGTCGCGAACGTCGCGATCGAGGCGACGACGAGGAACAGCTGGTCGGGGATCAGCAGGTAGGCGCCCAGACCCAGCACGGCGCACCCGGCGACGATCGCGACCGGCACGATCGGCACGCCCGAGCGCGACAGCCGCGTGAAGACCTTCGGTGCGTGATGCTGCTCGGCGAGGCCGTACATCGTGCGGCTCGCGGCGTAGGTGATGGAGTTCATCGCCGAGAGGGCGGCCGTGAGGACGACGAAGTTGAGGATGTGCGCCGCCGCCGGCACGCCGAGCGTGGCGAAGACCTGCACGAAAGGCGACTCGCCGGAGCCGATCTCGGTCCACGGGATGAGCATGAGGATCACCGCGAGCGTCGCGACGTAGAACAGCAGGATGCGCACCGGCACCGTGTTCACGGCCTTCGGGATCGAGCGGGCGGGATCCGCCGTCTCGCCGGCCGTCATGCCGAGCGTCTCGATCCCGCCGAACGAGAACACGACGATGCCCAGGCTCATGACGATGCCCCACACGCCGAACGGCGCGAAGCCGCCCAGGTGGTCGAAGAGGTTGTGGGGCCCCGGCTCGAAGCCGCCCAGGCTCACGCCGAACACGATGAGGCCGAGACCGCCCACGATGAGCGCGACGATCGTGACGATCTTGATGAGCGTGAACCAGAACTCCAGCTCGCCGAACACCTTCACGCGCAGCAGGTTGAGCCCGCAGATCAGCGCGATGGCCGCCACCATCCAGACCCAGCCGGGGGTGTCCGGGTACCACATGCCCATGTAGCCGGCCGCGGCGGTCATGTCGGCGACGGCGACGACGATCATCTCGAACGTGAACGTCCAGCCCGTGAGGAAGCCCAGGAACGGGCTCACGTAGCGGCTCGTGTACTGGGCGAACGAGCCCGCCACGGGGTGGCGCACGGCCATCTCGCCGAGGGCGCGCATCACGGCGAACGCCGCGCACCCCGCGATGAGGTAGGCGATCAGGACGGCGGGGCCGGCGGCCTGGATCGTCTCGGCCGAGCCGTAGAACAGGCCCGTGCCGATCGCGGTGCCGAGGGCGATGAAGCGGATGTGGCGCAGCGACAGGCTGCGACCGAGGCGATCAGAAGACACGGGTCTCGACGTTAGGCGATGCGCCCGACAGTCCGGTGTGCGACGCGGCCCGGGGCGCGCAAGGGCGGGCCCGTCAGCTCTCGGCGTGGCGCTCGAGGAACTCGAACACCGTGCTGTCGTCGACACCCGGGAAGGTGCCGCGGGGCAGCGGGGTGAAGATGTGGGTGTGCACGCGGGCGCTCGGCCACGCCTTGCCCCGCCACCGATCGGCGAGCTCGCTCGGGGCGCGCCGGCAGCAGGCCTCGTCGGGGCACGTCGACGTCGCGCGGTTCTGCGTCTCGCGCCCGCGCCACCACCGCGCGTCGTCGAAGCGCACGCCCACCGTGATCGAGAAGTCGCCGTCGTCGCGCGATCCCGTCTGAGTCGCGCACCAGTACGTGCCGGCGGGGGTGTCGGTGTACTGGTGGTGCTCGGTCGTGCGGTTCTGCTGCTCGAATGCGTCGCGCGCCGAGAACTTGCGGCACACGATCTGGCCCTCGATCGATCCCGTCACGTCCTCGGGCAGCGGCAGGCCGTCGTTCTCGTACACGCGCTCGATCTGCCCGGCCGATCCGACGCGCAGGAAGTGCAGCGGCATGTCGAAGTGCGTCGTCATGAGGTTGGTCATGCGCATCGCGGCGGCCTCGTGCGTCACACCGAACGCGTCGCGCAGGTCCTCGACGGCGAGGTTGCGGTCCTTCTTCGCCTGGCTCAGGAAGGCGACCGCCGCCGTCTCGGGCACGAGGCAGCACGACGCGTAGTAGTTGATCTCGAGGCGCTGCTGCAGGAAGTCGGCGTAGTCGGTGGGCGGCCGGTGGCCGAGCAGGCGGTGCGCCATGGCCTGCAGCGCCATGGAGCGCAGGCCGTGGCCGCCGGGGATCGACGCGGGCGGCAGGTAGATGCGGCCGTTCTCGAGGTCGGTGATCGACCGGGTGGCGGAGGGCAGGTCGTTGACATAGAGCAGCTCGAAGCCCAGCTGCTCGGCCATGATGCTCACGGTGCGGTGGCTGAGCGCCCCGCCCGTGTGGCCGGCCGCGGCCAGCTGCTTCTCGGCGAGCTTCTCGATCTCGGGCAGGTAGTTGCTCCGCTCGCGCATGCGCAGCCGCAGCTCGGTGTTGGCACGCCGGGCCTCCTCCGGCGTGGCGATCGCCTCGCGCTCGCGGCGCTGCAGCTCGCGGTGCAGTCCGAGGATCGACTCGATCGTCTCGTCGCTGATCGACTTCGTCACGCGCACGGGCGGGATGCCCAGCTGCCGGAACACGGGGCTCGACTGGGCGCGCTCCAGCTCCAGCTCCAGCGCGGCCCGCCGGTTGGGCGGCCCGCCCGAGATGAGATCGGTCACCGTCGTGCCCGTCGCCTCGGCGATGGCCTGCAGCAGCGAGAGCTTGGGCTCGCGCTTGCCGTTCTCGATGAGGCTGAGCTGGCTGCCCGCCACCCCCACGGTGGCGCCCAGCTCGTCGAGCGTGAGGTGCTGCTGCGTGCGGTAGTGCCGGATGCGGTGCCCGAGCGTGCGCAGCTCGAGTCCCTTCGAATCGGACGCCGAGGTCATTCCTTGAGCATATCTAAAGATCCGCGATTCTTTCGTGCGAATCGGACCGAAAGGGCGGGGAAGGGATGCCCATGCTGGAGACATCCCCGCCCATTCAGCGAAGGAGCTCACGGTGACGATCGACACGCACCCCGCCCCCACGGCCGCGGCCACCGCCCCGGCCGTCGAGGGACGCGGCATGGCCGAGCTGCTCGCCTGGGTCGACGAGATCGCCGCCCTCACGCGGCCGGATCGCATCCACTGGGTCTCCGGCTCGGCGCGCGAGCACGAGGAGCTGCTGGCCGAGATGGTCGAGGCCGGCACGCTGCTGCGGCTGAACGACGCCAAGCGCCCGAACTCGTTCCTGGCACGCTCCGATCCGGACGACGTCGCGCGGCTCGAGTCGCGCACCTTCGTCTGCTCCGAGCGGCGAGACGACGCCGGGCCCACGAACAACTGGATGGCGCCCGACGCGATGCGCGCGACCCTGAACCCGCTCTTCGAGGGCTCGATGCGCGGGCGCACGATGTACGTCGTGCCGTTCTCGATGGGCAAGGTCGGCGGCCCGATCTCGCAGCTCGGCGTGCAGCTGACCGACAGCCCGTACGCGGTGGCGTCGATCGAGATCATGACGCGCGTGGGCGATGAGGTCGTCGAGCTCATCGCGGGCGGCGAGCCGTTCGTCCGCACCGTGCACAGCGTCGGCGCGCCGCTCATCGGCGGCGCGGACGACGTGGCCTGGCCCTCGAACCCCGAGAAGTACATCGTGCACTTCCCCGACGCGCTCGAGGTGTGGTCGTTCGGATCGGGATACGGCGGGAACGCGATCCTCGCGAAGAAGTGCTACGCGCTGCGCATCGCCTCGGTGCTGGGGCGGGAGCAGGGCTGGATGGCCGAGCACATGCTGCTCATCCGCGTGATCGATCCGGAGGGGCGCGCCTTCCACGTGGCGGCGGCGTTCCCCTCGGCATGCGGCAAGACGAATCTCGCCATGCTGCGCCCGACCATCCCCGGGTGGCGGGTCGAGACGCTCGGCGACGACATCACGTGGATCCGCCCCGGCGACGACGGCCGGCTGTGGGCGATCAACCCCGAGGCCGGGTTCTTCGGCGTCGCGCCCGGCACCGGCGCGTCGACGAACGTCACGGCCGTCGAGACGCTGCGACGCGACGTCATCTTCACCAACGTGGCCCTCACCGACGACGGCGACGTGTGGTGGGAGGGGCTCACGGACGAGCCGCCCGCACACCTGATCGACTGGCGCGGCGAGGACTGGACGCCGGATTCTGGGCGGCCCGCCGCGCATCCCAACGCGCGGTTCACCGTCTCGGCCGCGCAGGCGCCGTCGATCGCGCCCGACTGGGAGGAGGCCGTGCCGCTCGACGTCATCCTCTTCGGCGGGCGCCGCGCGACGAATGTGCCGCTCGTGGTGGAGGCCTTCGACTGGGAGCACGGCGTGTTCCTGGGATCGACGATCTCGTCGGAGCGTACGGCGGCCGCCGAGGGCACGGTGGGCGAGCTGCGCCGCGATCCGTTCGCCATGATGCCGTTCTGCGGCTACAACATGGCCGACTACTTCGCGCACTGGATCGAGATGGGCGGGCGGGTGGCATCGCCGCCGGCCGTCTTCCAGGTGAACTGGTTCCGCAAGGGCGCCGACGGGCGCCTGCTGTGGCCCGGGTTCGGCGACAACGCGCGCGTGATCGAGTGGATCATCCGGCGCCTGACGGGCGAGACCGGGGCCGTGGACTCGCCGATCGGGCGACTGCCCGAGGCGGGCGCGCTGAACCTCGAGGGGGTCGACGTCGCGACCGCCGACCTCGACGAGCTGTTCGCCGTCGATCCCGACTCCTGGCTGGCCGAGGCCGACCTGACCGAGGCGTTCTTCGACACGTTCGGCGATCGTGTGCCGGCCGCGCTGCGCGCGCAGCTGGCCGCGCTGCGCGAGCGTCTGAAAGCCGCGAAGGCCTGGACCGCACGCTAGGTCCTTCGCCCGCGCGCTCCGGACCGCACGCCGGGGCCCGCACACACAGCGGCCCGCCCCTTTCCGATCCGAGGGGCGGGCCGCTTCCTCCCTGCGGCGCGCGAGCGGCAGGGGAGCGACGGGGCAGAAGTGCCCATCGAGAGGTGGCGGCCGCGCTCGATAGCATGCCGACATGGCGGACAGCATCGAGGTGGAGATCGACGATCTCGAGACCGCGGGAGAGGACATCCTCACCGCGAGTGAGACGCTTCAGACGGACATCGACAACCTGGATCGCGACCTGAACTTCCTGCGGTCGGACTGGACGGGCGACGCGTCGGACGCGTTCTTCGCGTCCTTCGGGGCGTGGAGCACCGACATGACCGCGTCCGTGGCGACGCTCCGGCGGATCGGGTCGACGCTCGTCACCGCCGCCGAGAAGTACTCGACGACCGAGGATGGGGTCATCCTGGAGTGCGGCGGATGAGCGCGCAGGGGCAGCCCGACATCCTGAAGCGCCTGAACGCGTTCACCGAGCGCGCGAACGCCGCCGTCGAGAACCTCAAGCGCACACAGGACCGGCTCAACGAGCTCGTGCCCCGGCCCGAGGTGACCTCGGTGACCGCGGAGGTGGAGCCCGACGGGCGTCTCGTCGATCTGCAGATCACGCGCGGCGCGAGGATGTCGCTGTCCGCCGAGGAGCTGGCGCGCGAGATCGTCGCCGCCGTGGGGCTCGCCACCGCGGAGCGGGATGCCCTGGGCATCTCGGCCGTGAAGGCCGACGCCGCCCGCGCCGGCATCGACGTGCACGACCTGATCACGCGGCTGTTCGACCAGGCGCAGTCCGGCGGGCCCGAGACCTACTGGACGCCGCAGCGGACCGTGGGGATCGTCATGATCGGCACGCTCATCCACACCATCGAGTTCAACATGGGCTGGCTCGAGGCATCCACCGAGTCGGCGATCGAGAACGAGGTCATGCGCGCCGCGACCGACGCGTGGCGCCAGGCGAAGGGGGAGGCGACGAATGGCTGACGAGTTCGAGGTGCTGCCGAGCATCCTGGAGGACGACGCGGAGAAGTGGCAGGGATGGCACGACGACATCGTCGCCATCAAGGACGCCATCCCGGACGTGCCGGCCGCGGCGTTCTCGTTCATCACGGGGGCCGACGCCGTGCGCGAGGCCTACGGGGTCGCCGTCGCCGGACTGCGCTCGGGCCTCGACGCCGGCGCCACGGAGTTCCAGGGCATCGCCGACAAGCTCCGCTGGGCCGCCGGCCAGTACACCAGCACGGAGGCGGACGTCACCGCCTCCTTCCAAGCGATCGAGGTGGAGTGATCATGGCACCCGAGTTCGTCGCCGAGCAGATCCTGAAGACCTGCGACCAGGTGGAGAAGCACCTCGACGCGATCATGGCGTCCGCGCCAGGTGCGATCCGGACCATCCTCGACAACGCGCGCCCGTTCGGCCTGCCGCTGCCGGACTTCGTGAAGGACACCGCCTACGGCCTCATCATGGATGCGCTGCGGGAGCTCGAGAAGGTGGTCCGCGAGGCGATCGCGTTCTTCCGCGAGCTGGCGATGAACGTCGGCACGCCGTCCGTCCTGAGAGACGCCGCGGATGCGTACGAGGCGGGGGTGCTCACGCCGGGCACGACGCTGGCCGGCGCGATCAAACCCTCGGACCTGAGCGCCAATGACAGCGAGTACTGGGACTCCGATGCGGCGGACGGCTACGACGACGCCATCGCCGAGCAGATGGGGGCGGTCGATGCGGTGCCCGAGACGGCGCGCGCCATGGTCCAGGTGCTCAACGGCATGGCCGACTCCATCGACGGCTTCTACGACAGCCTCGACGTCGCGGTGGTCTCGCTCGCGCTCGCGGTCGCGGGCTTCGTGCTCGCCGTGCTGACCCTCGAGACGGTGGTCGTGGCCATCATCGCGCTCATCGTGGCGATCATCTCGCTCATCGTGGCGATCATCAGCCTCGTGATGACGTTCATGACCGCGGCGAGCACGAACGCCACGCTCGCCGCGAACCTCACCGCGACGCCCGCGATCGACTGGCCGCAGACCGCCTTCGCGGCGTGACGCCGCCTCGGGGCATCGCCATGACGGAGGCTCCTCGATCCCGGCGATGGTTCGCCGCCGCCGCGCTCGTCCTCGTTGCGGCCGCGGTGGTGCAGACGGTGCTCGCGGTCGTGGCGGTCGCCCAGCAGGGCGCGTGGGCGGCGCAGGCCGCGCTCGCGCTGATCACGTGGATGCTCGCCTACCTGGCGTGGGTGCAGCTGCGCCTGCAGCGGCGGCGGGACGGCATCCGACCCCCTCGAGACACGAGATGAGGCGATGACCATGACCGGCATGCCCCCACACGCCCCGAACGGCGGCCCGCCCCCGGGCTTCTACCCGTACGCCGACGTCCAGGCGCAGCTGCGCTGGTGGAACGGCTACGCGTGGGAGGACAGGTGGCAGCAGGTGCCCGAGCCGGGCAAGCGGTTCACGTGGGGCACGGGCAACGGCACGGCGCAGGTGGTCGGGGGCAGCATCCTCGCCGGCTTCCTGGGCCTGCTGCTGATCGTCGGGCTCTTCAGCCTGGCGGCGGTCGAGGACGGCATCGACCTGCTCATCGCGCTGCTGTGGATCATCGGCCCGCTGCTCATGATGGTCGCGGCCGCCGCGGTCATCTACAACGGACGCGTCGCGATCCGGCGCCAGCGCGACCGGGAGCGCGTCGGCTCCCGCTGAGCCCCGGCGGAGCGTCGCGGATCAGCCCAGCAGCTCGGGGTGCGACGGCTCCTCGCCGAGCACGTGCTGGGCGAGGAACGCGAAGATCGTCTCGTACCAGAGCTTGGCGTGCTGCGGCGTGAGGACCCAGTGGTTCTCGTTCGGGAAGTACAGGAACCGGTGCGGCATCTCGCCCTCCGGCGTGGCGTGGTGCAGGTACAGGTCGCTCCACAGGCGCAGGCCCTCGCCGATCGGCACGCGGTAGTCCTTGTCGCCGTGGATGACGAGCATCGGCGTGCGGATGTCCTCGACGAAACGGTGCGGGGAGTTCTCGACGAGGCCCTCGGGCGTGAAGGCCGACAGCCAGTAGGTGGGCATGTCGGTGGTGCCGCTGAACTGGTCGAGCGCCCACAGGCTCGCGTGCGTCACGATCGCGCGGAAGCGGTCGGTGTGGCCCGCGACCCAGTTGGCCATGTAGCCGCCGAACGATCCGCCCATCGCCGCCGTGCGCGTCTCGTCGATGTCGGGGCGGGCCTCGACGGCGTCGGTGATCGCCATGAGGTCGGTGTACGGCTTGCCACCCCACGCGTTCCAGCCGCGGGCGATGAAGTCCCGGCCGTAGCCGGTGGACAGGGCGGGATCGGGCAGCAGCACGGCATAGCCCCGAGCGACCATCAGCTGCGGCGTCCACCTCCAGCTCCACGCGTTCCAGCTGTTCAGCGGCCCGCCGTGGATCCACAGCAGCAGGGGTGCGGGCGCCGTCGCGCCGACGGGCTTCAGCAGCCAGCCGCGCACGCGCGCGCCGTCCTCGGCGGTGGTCTCGACCTCCTCCATCGTCGCGTTGGGGGCCGGGATCGGCGCGGGCGTCGGCAGCGGGGTCACGGATCCGTCCGCCGCGATGCGCACGGGGTGAGGCGGTTCGAGCCAGTTCGAGCGCAGCGCCGTGATCGTGCCGTCGTCGGCGACGTCGACCGAGGAGTACGCGTAGTCGTCGTTCGTGAGCCGGGTGGGGGCCGATCCGTCCAGCGGGATGCGGAAGACGGGGCCGCGGCCGTCGTGGTCGGCCGTCGCGATGAGCGCGGCGTCATCGGCGGCGAAGCGGAACGACGACGGCCAGCGGTCCCACTCGGGGGCGAGGCGGACCGGGTCGGATCCGTCGATCCCGGCGATCCACAGCTCGGAGTCGGACGGGGCCTCCGGCGTCGCGAGAGCGGCGCGGAGGTAGGCGAGGCGGGTGCCGTCGCGGCTGACGACGGGGCTCTCGTACTCGAAGCCCGGCTCGGTGAGGACGGTCGTGCGCTCGCCGGTGGCCACGTCGATCGCGACGAGGTCGCTCGTGAAGGCTCGGTCCTCGACGCGGCGGGCGGCGGTGATCAGCGTGCGGCCGTCGGGCGTGATCGACTGCCCGGCGTTCTCGAGCGTGCGGCCGGGCTTCGGCGTGAGGTCGCGCAGGGTGGGGCGCGGGCTCTGGCCGGCGGCGGGCGCCGCCGTCAGCTCGCCGTCGACGGCGAGCAGGTGCGGCTCGGCCGGCCCGAGGTCGTGGTCCCAGAAGCGCACGGGCAGCGACGCGTGCAGGATCGCCTGCACCTTCAGGTCCTTGCGCTTCTTGCGCAGCTCGGCCTCGGCCTCCAGATCCTCCGCGCCCGGCAGCAGGCCGGCCGAGAGGACGACGGTGCCGGCCTCGTGCGCCACGGCGGCGATCTGCCCGACCCCGCCCGCCAGCGACGTGAGCGCGCGGGCCTCGCCGCCCTCGCGCGGCAGCAGCCACAGCTGCGGCTTGTCCTCCGGGGCGTCCTTGTCCTCGGCGTCGGGACGGGCGGAGGTGAACAGCAGGTCGCCGGAGGGCAGGAACGCCGCGCCGGCCTCGCCCTTCGCCGAGCGCGTCAGCCGCACGGGCGCGCCCTCGCCGCTCACGGGCACGCGCCAGATCGCGCGCTCCCACGCGGTGCTGTCGGCGCTCAGCGTGGCGACGGTGGCGGCGGCCCACGTGCCGTCGGGGGAGAGGGCGAGGGCCTCCACGCGGGGCAGGGCGATGAGCTGGTCGAGGTCGTCGTACGGCGCGGTCATGGCTCCACCGTATCGGCGGCGTGTGACGGCCCGGCGTCAGCCGCGCAGGGCCGCCATCGCACGATCGAGCGCGACGCGGATCGCGTCCTCGGGCGCCGGGCGCATCAGCTCGAACGCGGGCTCAACGGTCGCGCGCTCCGCCGGCGGCGGGGGCTTCCAGAGCGCGACGACCTCGCCCTCGTGCAGCAGCAGCGCGCGGACCATGCCGTTCTTGCCGGGCCCCGCGGCCGCCATGACGTCGAACGACGCCACGCGTGAGCGGTCGGCGTAGGCGATGTAGTACTCCTCGAACGTCGGCAGCGCGTGCGTCGCGGCGGCGCCCGGGGCGCGCCGCGGGGCGGCGGCCGAGGCGAAGAGCATCTCGCCGCCGACCGCGATCGTGGCGAGGCGATCGGCCGCGGCCGCCGCGGCCCGGCGCGCGTCGCCCTTGGTGAGCCCGGCCCACCACGCGAAGTCCTCGGGGCTCGCGGGCCCGTGGCCCTCGATGTACCGCACGAACAGCTCGGCGAGCGGATCGTCCGGGGCGTCGTGCTGGCCGATCCACTCGTCGACGAGCACGATCCGCTGCTCGCGGGGCTCGAATCCGTCGCGCCGGACCGTGGGGCCCCAGCAGATGAGGCCGCGCAGCGCGATGTGGAACAGCAGGTGGTAGCCGCGCCCCTCGGTGGTGGGGATGCCGGCGGCCTCCCAGAGCGCGACCGCCTCGGCGCGGGTGAGCGCGCCGCCGCCGCGCAGGGCGCCGACGAGCGCGTCGGTGGCGCGGGCGATGGTGCCGTCGTCGAGGCCGAGCTGGGCGCGCCGGGTCGCGCTCTGGGCGAGCGTGCGCGCGGCCGTGACCGAGAGCACCCAGCGCAGGTCGCCCGCGGGGATGGTGTGCAGCGTGCCGCGCTGCGTCCACGCCCGCACGAGGTCGCCCCGGTCGTACGCCGCGTCGACCTGCGACGCCCGGCCGCCGCGGGAGCGCGCGGCGAGGGCGAGGCGCCCGCCCCAGTAGTCCTGCGACTGCACGCACAGCAGGTGCCGGGCGGCGTCGGTCACCGTGCGCGCCGGGGCGGTGAGCCGGTGGTGGCGCAACCGCAGCGCCCGCAGCCTCGCGAGGTCCATGCGCCCATCCTGCCGGTGGGGTCGGACACTGCGACAGATTCCTGTGGTCGCACCTCTCGGTCGCTGAACGGAGCGGCCGGAGGCCGCGGAGATGAAGCGACCAGCGCGAGCCGCCCGCGAGCCTCACACGAGCAGCTGGTGCTTGGCGAGGTCGCGGTACAGCGGCGTGGACTCGACGAGCTCGCTGTGGGTGCCCTGCCCGACGACGCGGCCCTTGTCGAGCACGACGATCCGGTCGCTGTCGACGACCGTCGACAGGCGGTGCGCGATGACGAGCAGCGTGCGGCCCTCCGCGACCGCGTCGATCGCCTCGCGCATCCGCTGCTCGTTGACGCCGTCGAGCGACGACGTCGACTCGTCCAGCAGCAGGATCGGCGGCGCGGCCAGCAGCGCGCGGGCGATCGCGAGGCGCTGGCGCTCGCCCCCCGAGAGCATCACGCCGTCCTCGCCGACGGGGGTGTCGATGCCCGCGGGGGAGCGGTCGATGACGTCGCCGAGGTTCACCTGCCGCAGCACGCGCTCGCACTCCTCATCGCCGGCATCGGGCGAGGCGAGACGCAGGTTGTCGGCGATCGTGCCGGCGAGCGTGGGGGCGTCCTGCTCCACGTAGCCGAAGCGGGCGCGCAGCTCGTCGCGCGGCAGGTCGCGGATGTCGGCGCCGCCGATCCGGATCGTGCCCTCGGTGGGGTCGTAGAAGCGCTCGATGAGCGCGAGGATCGTCGACTTCCCGGCGCCCGAGGGGCCGACGAGGGCGACGCGCGTGCCGACGGGCACCTCGAACGAGACGCCGCGCAGCACCTCGCGCGGCTCGTCGCCCGCGGTGATCGACTCCGTATCGAGATGCGCCTCGGCTGCGAGGCTCAGCGCCTCCTTCTCGGCCTCGGTGCGCGCCGCGACCGCGGCCTCGGGGTAGCGGAACCGCACGTCCTCGAACGCGATCGCCGGGGCATCACTGCACAACGAAGGAGATCCGGCCGCGGCCGGGCCCGATTCGGGCCCTGCCATGCGCGGGGCCCCGCCGTCTTCCTTCGTTGTGCCGGAGGGCGCCCGGTCGCCGTCGGACTCGAGGGGCAGGTCCAGCACCTCCTGGATGCGGCCGAGCGCGCCGAGCGCCTGGCCGACCGAGGTCATGGCCCCGAAGAACGACGCGAGCGGCATGACCATGAGGAACAGGAACATCACGAACGTGACGAGACTCGCGATCGAGATCGCGCCCGAGGCCACGCGGAAGCCGCCCACGCCCAGCACGACGAGCATCGAGGCCTGCATCGCGACGCTCGCGACGGGCACCACGAGGGCCGAGGCCTTCGCGACCTTCACCCCCGCCCCGTATGCCGCCTCGGCCATACGCGCCACCGACGCCTTCTCGCGCTCTGTCGCGCCCGCCGCCCGCACGGTGCGGATCGCGCCGATCGCCCGCTCGACGCCCGAGGTCAGCTCGCCCACCCGCTCCTGCTGCTCGGCCGTGGCGCTGCGGATGCGCCCGCTGAGCGACGCGACGAGCGCCACGGCGACGACGAGGACGCCGATGATCGACAGCAGCAGGATCGGATCGATGAAGATCATCGCGACGAGCGCGCCGATGAACAGCAGCGCGTTGCCGACGCTGTCGGCCAGGCCCTGCGTGAGCACGGCGTAGAGCATCGTGGTGTCGGTGCCCACGCGCGAGACGAGGTCGCCCGTGCGCCGCGCGTCGAACTCGCTGATGGGCAGGTGCAGGATGCGCGCGATGAGGCGCCGGCGGCTGGAGAACACGATGGCCGTGCCCGTGCGCTGCAGCAGGTAATGCTGGTAGGCGCCCACCGCCGAGGCCACGATGACGAGCCCGACGAGCAGCCAGACGATACCGCCCAGCGCCTCGCCGATCTGCACGCGTTCGATGACCTGGCCGATGAGCAGCGGCTGCACGAGGGTGAACACCGCCTCGATGACGCTGAGCACCGCGACGACGATCAGCACCGCCTTGTGCTCGAAGAGGAACGGCAGCAGCTGGCGGAAGGTGGCACGCGGCCCCTCCTGGGGCTGCGGGCGGCGGAACGGGGAGCGGCGGGGCGCATCGGTGCTCACGGATCTACTTTCGTCCGTACTTCTTGTGAGCCGCCTGCTTGCTCACGCCGAGTGCCATGGCGATCGCCTCCCACGAGTAGCCGCTCACGCGGGCGCGGCGCACGAGCGCCTCCTCCTCGCGGCTCAGCGCGCGGCGGCGCTCGGCGAGGCGCCGCAGGGCGGCGATCGGCTGATCCGGTTCGTGCTCGGACGTGGCGGTGGCGGGCATGGCGTCAACCATAGTTGACCTTCGGGCGGGCGTCAACAACCGTTGACGCACTGCACGACGAAGGAGGAGTCGGGTGTCCTCGGCGGATTCGGCGGCGTGTCGGGCCGCGGCGGGGCCGGATCTCCTTCGTTGTGCAGCCCGGCGGGAGGAGAGGGGGCGTGGGCGTTGTGCGCAAAGCGTGCGGACCCGTAGCGTCGGCGGCATGGAGACGCGCGAGGTGGACGTGGTGGTGATCGGCGCCGGCCCTGTCGGCGAGAATGTGGCGGATCGGACGGCGCGGGCGGGCCTCGAGACCGTCATCGTCGAGGCGGAGCTCGTCGGCGGGGAGTGCTCGTACTGGGCGTGCATGCCGTCGAAGGCGCTGCTGCGTCCCGGCGCCGCGTTGCGCGCCGCCCAGGCGGTGGCCGGCGTGACCGGCGGAGGACTCGACGCCGGGGCGATCCTCGCCAGGCGCGACGAGTTCGCCGCGCACTGGCACGACGAGGGACAGGTCGAGTGGCTCGCCTCGGCCGGGATCGAGCTGATCCGCGGGCGGGGCCGGATCGCGGGCGAGCGGATCGTGCGCGTCGAGACCAGCACCGGCGAGGTCGAGCTGCGCGCGCGGCACGCGGTCGTCGTGGCGACGGGATCGGACGCGCGCATCCCCGACACGCCCGGCCTGCGCGAGGCGCGGCCCTGGACGAGCCGCCAGGCCACCGCGGTGCGCACCCCGCCCGCGCGCCTCGCCGTGATCGGCGGCGGGGTCGTCGCGGTCGAGGCGGCCACCTTCCTGCACGACCTCGGCAGCGCGGTGACGATCCTCTCGCGCGGGCCGCTGCTGCGCGGCATGGAGCCCTTCGCGGGCGAGGCCGTGCGCGACGCGCTGCGCGAGCGCGGCGTCGACGTGCGCGAGGGCGCGTCGGTCGCGTCGGTCGAGCGCGCCGGGGAGTTGCGGATCGCGCTCGAGGGCGGCGGCGTCGTGACGGCGGACGAGGTGCTCGTGGCCACGGGGCGCGCGCCGCGCACGGGCGACCTGGGTCTCGAGAGCGTCGGGCTCGAGCCGGGCGCGCCCGTCGAGGTCGACGACACGCTGCGCTCGCCGCGGCTGCCGTGGCTGTATGCGACGGGCGACGCCAACGGGCGCGCGCTGCTGACCCACCAGGGCAAGTACCAGGCGCGGGCCGCGGGCGAGACGATCGTCGCCAGGGCGCGCGGCGAGCGGGTGGATGACGCGCGCTGGGGCCGGCACGCCGCCTCGGCGGATCACGCGGCCGTGCCGCAGGTGGTCTTCACCGATCCGGAGATCGCGTCGGTGGGGATCACGGCGGCGCAGGCCGAGGAGCGGGGCCTGCGGCATCGCGTGATCGACTACGACCTCGCGAACGTCGCGGGGGCAGGGCTGCTCGCCGACGGCTACGCGGGGCGTGTGCGCGCCGTCGTCGACGAGGAGCGGCGCGTGCTCGTGGGGCTGACGCTCGTGGGCGCCGGCGCGGGCGAGATGCTGCACGCCGCGACGATCGCCGTGGTGGGAGAGGTGCCGCTCGAGCGGCTCTGGCACGCCGTGCCGTCGTACCCCACCGTCAGCGAGTTCTGGCTGCGGCTGCTGGAGGAGTACGGGCTGTAGCGGGCGCGCTGCTCCGTTCGGCGACCCGTTCGGTTCCTGAACGGAGCGGCGCAGCCGCGGAGATGAAGGGACCGGATCAGGCCAGCGACGCGCGGCGCGCGGCCTGCTCCACGGGATCCGGAACGGGCAGCGAGGCGATCAGGCGGCGGGTGTAGTCGTCCTTCGGGGCGCCGAGCACCTGCGCCGTCGGGCCCTGCTCGGCGATCTCGCCGTGGTGCAGCACCGCCACGCGGTGCGCGAGCAGGTCGACGACGGCGAGGTCGTGCGTGATGAACAGGCACGCGAAGCCGAACCGCTCCTGCAGCTCCTGGAACAGCTCGAGCACGCGCGCCTGCACCGACACGTCGAGCGCCGAGGTCGGCTCGTCGGCGATGAGCAGCTGCGGGTTGAGCGCGAGGGAGCGCGCGAGGCTCGCGCGCTGGCGCTGGCCGCCCGACAGCTCGTGCGGGAAGCGATCCCCGAACTCCTTGGGCAGCTGCACGGCCTCGAGCAGCTCGTCCACGCGGTCGCGCGCGTCGGCGGGCGAGCCGGCCTCGCCGTGCACGACGAGCGGCTCGGCGATGGCGTCGGCGACCGTGAGCATCGGGTTGAAGCTCGAGGCCGGGTCCTGGAACACGAAGCCGAGCTCGCGGCGCGACCGGCGGAACTGCCGCTCGCGCATGCCGTTCATCTCGGTGCCGAGCACGCGCAGCGAGCCGCCGGTCACGGGCGCGAGGCCCGCCATGGCGCGGCCGATGGTCGTCTTGCCCGATCCCGATTCGCCCACGAGGCCCAGCACCTCGCCGGGGCGGATCGTGAAGTCGACGCCCTTGACGGCCCGGAACGGCTTCTGCCCGAAGCGGCCGGGGTACTCGATCTCGAGCCCCTTCGCCTCGACGACCGGCGCCGCCTCGGGGTCGCCGTCGTACGCGCGGTCGGCCACCTCCAGGCGCGGCACGGCGGCGAGCAGGCGCTGCGTGTACTCGTGCTGCGGGGCGGCGAACAGCTCGCGCACGGGCGCCGTCTCGACGATGTCGCCGCGGTACATCACGGCCACGCGGTCGGCGAGGTCGGCCACCACGCCCATGTTGTGGGTGATGAGCACGATGGCGGTGCCGAACTCCGTGCGCGCGCGGCGCAGCAGGTCGAGGATCTCGGCCTGCACCGTCACGTCGAGCGCCGTCGTCGGCTCGTCGGCGACGATCACCGACGGCTCGAGCGCGAGCGCCTGCGCGATGACGATGCGCTGCTTCTGCCCGCCCGAGAACTGGTGCGGGTAGTGGTCCACGCGGGTCTCGGGATCCGGGATGCCCACGCGGCCGAGGATGTCGATCGCGCGGCGGCGGGCCTCCTTCTTCGGCACCTCGCCGTGCGCGCGCAGGCCCTCGGCGATCTGCCAGCCCACGGGGTAGACCGGGTTGAGCGCCGTCATGGGCTCCTGGAAGATCATCGCCGCGTCGGGACCGCGCAGCGCGCGCATCCGCTCGGGCGAGAGGCCGACCACGTCGGTGCCGTTCAGGACGACGGCGCCGCCCAGGCGTGCCGTCTCGGGCAGCAGGCCGAGGATCGAGCGGGCCGTGACGGTCTTGCCCGATCCGGACTCGCCGACGATCGCGAGCACCTCGCCGGGATTCACGTCGAGCGAGATGCCCTTGACGGCGGGCACGTCGCCGCCGTCGGTGGCGAAGGTGATGGTCAGATCGCGGATCTGCACCGCGGGGGCTGCGTCGGTCATTCGACCTCACCGATCTCGTTGCGGGCGACGGGGGTGGTGGCGGCGACGGCGTCGGCCGGGGTGGCCGCGGCGGCGCGCCGGCGGGTGCGCAGGCGCGGATCGGCGAGGTCGTTCAGCGACTCGCCCACGAGCGTGATGCCCATCACGACGAGCACGATCGCGACGCCGGGGAACACGGCGGTCCACCAGCGGCCGGCGGTGACGTCCTCGATCGCACGGTTGAGGTCGTAGCCCCACTCGGCGGCGGCGCTCGGCTCGATGCCGAAGCCGAGGAAGCCGAGGCCCGCGAGCGTGAGGATCGCCTCGGACGCGTTCAGCGTGAACACGAGCGGCAGCGTGCGGGTGGCGTTGCGGAACACGTGCCGCGACATCACGCGCCACGTCGACGCGCCCATCACCTGGGCGGCCTCGACGAACGCCTCCGACTTGATGCGCACCGTCTCGGCGCGGATCACGCGGAAGTACTGCGGGATGAACACGACGGTGATCGAGATGGCGGTGGCGAAGATGCCGCCCCACAGATCCGACCGGCCGCCCGAGATGATGATCGCGCTCACGATGGCCAGCAGCAGCGAGGGGAAGGCGTACACGGCGTCGGCGATCACCACGAGCACGCGGTCGACCCAGCCGCCGATGTAGCCGGAGACGAGGCCGAGCAGCACGCCCAGCAGCATCGACATGAGCACCGAGATGACGATCACGAGCAGCGCCGTGCGGGCGCCCCACAGCACGCGCGAGAACACGTCGTAGCCCGCGATCGTCGTGCCCCAGATGTGCTCGGCGCTGGGCGCCTGGCGGGGCCGGAAGGTCTCGCCGGCCGCGTCGCGGAGCTGGTTGAACTCGTAGGGCGCGATGAGCGGAGCGAAGATCGCCGTCAGCAGGAACACCGCGCAGATGACGAGGCCCGCGGTGAGCATGCCGCGCTGCAGCCCGACGGACTGGCGGAACTGGTGGACGATCGGCAGCCGCGTCCACAGGGGCGGACGGCGCCGGCTTGCGGTCTTCGGCACGTCAGTACCTCACCCTCGGGTCGATGAACGCCGCGATGATGTCGACGATGAAGTTGGTCAGGGCCACGATGACGGCCAGCAGCGCCACGATGCCCTGCACGGCCACGTAGTCGCGCGCCTTCAGGTACTCGCTGAGCTGGTAGCCCAGGCCCATCCACTCGAAGGTGGTCTCGGTGAGCACCGCGCCGCCCAGCAGCATGGCGATCTGCAGGCCGATGACCGTGATGATCGGGATGAGCGCGGGCTTGTAGGCGTGCTTGCGCACGAGGCGGTACTCGCTGATGCCGCGCGAGCGCGCGGCGTCGACGTAGGGCATCGCCAGGGTGCCGATGACGTTGGTGCGCACGAGGCGCAGGAACACGCCGGCGGTGAGCAGGCCCAGCGCGATGCCCGGCAGGATCGCGTGCTGCAGCACGTCGCCGATGATCGCGGGGTTGCCCGTGCGGATCGCGTCGATCGTGAAGATCCCGGTCGATCCCTCCAGGCGGTTCAGCTGCAGCTCGATGCGCGGCGAGGCGCGGCCCGACGAGGGCAGCACGCCCAGCCACACCGAGAAGACGAGCTTCAGGATGAGGCCGGCGAAGAAGACGGGGGTGGCGTAGCAGAGGATGGCGAACACGCGCAGCACGGCGTCGCCCCAGCGGTCGCGCAGGGCCGCGGCGAGCATGCCGAGTGGGATGCCGACGACGAAGGCGACGATGAGGGCGTAGAAGGCCAGCTCGAGCGTCGCGCCGCCGTAGCGCAGCAGCACGCCCACGACGGGCTGGCCGTCGAGCGTCGTGCCGAAGTCGCCGCGGAAGATCTGGCCCAGGTACTCGAGGTACTGGATGATGAGCGGCCGGTTGTAGCCGGCGGCCTCGATGCGCTCCGCGAGCTGGGCCGGCGTGAGCTGACCGCCCAGCGCGGCCGTGATCGGATCGCCCGTCACCCGCATCATGAGGAAGACCGTCGTGACGAGGATGAAGATCGTCGGGAAGATCAGCAGGAAGCGGATGAGGACGTATCGCCAGAGCGTCGCCCCGCCGCGCGCGCCCTTGCGGGCGACGGCGGGAACGGCCTCGGGCGGAGCCGTTGCGGTGTCTGCCACGGGGGAATCCTAGTCGTGGGGAGGGGGCGGTCCCGTACCGGGACCGCCCCCTCGTGAGCGTGGATCAGCGGGTGATCGAGGCCATGCGGAGCTTGAACGAGGCGTCGAGGACGATGCCGTCGACGTCCGCCGCGCTCACCGCGACCTGGGCGCCCTGCAGGTAGGGCACCGTCGAGAGGTCCTCGGCCACGAGCTGCTGGATCTGCTCGATGAGCGCCTCGCGCTCGGCCGCGTCCGGCGTCGACGCCTGCTGCAGGATGAGGTCGTTGACCTCCTGGTCGTCGTAGTGGTTGACGAGGAAGTTCTCCTGCAGGAAGAACGGCGTCAGGTAGTTGTCGGCGTCGGAGTAGTCCGGGAACCAGCCCAGCTGGTACGCGGGGTAGACGTCGTTGACGCGGTCGTCCGAGTACTGCGTCCACTCCGTGCCGGCCAGCGTCACGTCGAACAGGCCGTCGGCCTCGAGCTGCTGCTCGATGAGCGCGTACTCGTCGGCCGAGCTCGGGCCATAGTGGTCGGGGCTGTACTGCAGCGCCAGCGGCACGGGCGTCTCGACGCCCGCGTCGGCCAGGAACTGGGCCGCCGCCTCGGCCGAGGGGCCGCCCTCGCCGTCGCCGTACAGCTCCTTCAGCGGCTCGGCCGCGCCGGCGAAGCCCTGCGGCACGTACGAGTACAGCGGGGTGTAGGTGCCGTCGTAGACGTCCTCGCTGAGGGCCTCGCGGTCGATCAGCGACGCGACCGCATGGCGCACGGCGAGCGCCATGGCGGGGTCGGCCTCGTCGGTCGCGGCGCCGTAGGGCTGCGTGTTGAAGTTGAACACGATGTAGCGGATCTCGCCGCCGGGGCCCTCGTGGACCGTGAGGCTGTCGTCGCCCGAGAGGTCGGCGACGTCGCTGGCCGACAGGCTGCGGTAGGCCACGTCGACCTCGCCCTCCTGCACGGCGAGCTTCAGGTTCGACGACTCGGCGTAGTAGTTGATGATGACGCCCTCGTTCGCGGCGGCGTCGTGCAGACCCTGGTAGTTCTCGTTCGGGGTCAGCTCGACGAGCTCGTTGAACGTGTAGTCGGCGATCGCGTACGGGCCGCCGAAGGCGTTGGCCTCCACGATGTCCTCGTCGGGCGTGACGGCGTCGGCGGCGAACGTCTCCTCGTCGACGATCGCGCCGGGGAACGACGTGAGGACCATGGGGAAGGTCTGGTCGTTCTCGCTCTTGAGGTGGAACACGACGGTCGTCTCGTCGGGCGCCTCGACCGAGTCGAGGTTGAACAGCAGCGACGACGGCCCGTTCGGGTCGGCGATGGCGAGCTGGCGGTCGAACGTGAACTTCACGTCGCTCGAGGTGAGGTCGTTGCCGTTGGCCCACTGCAGGCCCTCGGGCAGCGTCACCGTGTACTCCGTGGGGCCGGTGAACTCGGCGGTCTCGGCGAGGTCGGGCACGACGTCCGTGCTGTTCTCGGCCGTGTTGACGAGGTACGGGAACACCTGCGTCTGCAGCGTGAGCGATCCGTTGTCGTACGAGCCGGCGGGGTCGAGGTGGGTGACGGAGTCGGTGGTGCCGACGAGGATCACGTTGTCGCCCGCGCCGCCGCCGTCGGTCGCTCCGCCGGCGCAGCCCGCGAGGGCGAGCACGGCCACGGTCGGGAGGGCGACGGCCACGGCGCGCGTGCGCGCCTTGTGGGGGAGTGTCATGCGGTGTCCGCTTTCTTGTCAGGACGGCTGTGTCTTGCTGCGACCCGCGGCGGGTTGCGGGTCAGCGCGCCGCGGGAACGGCGCGCGTGTGAGCGATCCTCCCACATGCCCGGGCATGCCATGGCCCTCCGCGTCACTTTCGACACACGCCCGAAACCTCGCGTTACGCGCCCGAGACGCGGGGCCAGTCGGCGAGGCGGGAGACGACGAGCACCCCCTGTCCAGAGGCAGGGGGTGCTCGCGAAACGTGGGCGGATCAGAGCATCGCGGCTTCCTTGGCGGCGAGCCGCGCGCCCTCGTCGCCCTCGTCGGTCACGCCGTCGCCGTCGATGTCGACGTCCTTGGTCTCCTTGCCGAGGATGAGCGCGATGAGCGTCAGCACGCCCGAGGCCGACAGGTAGACGCCGACCAGCCACGGGTTGCCGTCGCCGACGCTCCACAGCCACAGCGCCACGATCGGCGCGAGCGCGGCGCCGAGGATCGACGACACGTTGTAGGCCACCGCCGATCCGGTGTACCGCACGTTCGTGGGGAACAGCTCGGGCAGCAGGGCGCCCATCGGCCCGAAGGTCATGCCCATGAGCAGGAAGCCGAACACGAGGAACGCCTGCGTGAGCGCGCCCGTGAAGAGCGGATCGCCCTGCGGCAGCAGGAACACCGGGAACAGCAGACCGAGCCCGATGATGAACGACGTCACCCAGATGAGCAGCTTGCGGCGGCCGATCGCGTCGGCCAGCGGGCCGGACGCGAGGGTGCAGATGCCGAAGAAGATGACGCCGATGATCTGCATGAGCACGAAATGCGTGTACGTGAAGCCGAGGCCCGGGACGAACGTCGCGGGGTCGGCGCCCTCCGGCAGCGTCTGCGCGCGCGTGCCGTACGACAGCGTGAACGTCGTCATCAGGTAGAAGAGCACGTAGGTCGCGAGCATGAAGAAGGTGCCGAGGATCAGCTGCCGCCAGTGCCGGCGGAACACGTAGCCGATCGGCGCCTTCTGGATCTGGCCCTTCGCCGCGGCCTTCGTGAACGCCTCGGACTCCACGAGCTTCAGCCGCACCCACAGGCCGACGATGACCATGACGGCCGAGAACAGGAACGGGATGCGCCAGCCCCAGCTGAGGAACGCCTCGCTCGCGCCGCCGTCCTCGCCGGGCATCGCGAAGCTGATGAGCAGGAAGATCGAGTTGGCGATGATGAAGCCGATGGGCGCGCCCAGCTGCGGGAACGTGCCGTACAGCGCGCGCTTGCCCTTGGGGGCGTTCTCCGTGGCGACGAGGGCCGCGCCCGACCACTCGCCGCCGAGCGCGAAGCCCTGGGCGAGCCGGCAGATCAGCAGCAGGAAGGCCGCCCACGCGCCGATCTCGTTGTGGGTGGGCAGGCAGCCGATGAGGAACGTCGCGATGCCCATCGTCAGCAGCGAGGCGACGAGGGTGCCCTTGCGCCCGATGCGGTCGCCGAAGTGGCCGAAGACGACCGCGCCGATCGGCCGGGCGACCATGGCGGCGCCGTAGGTCGCGAACGACAGCAGGAGCGCCGTGGTCGGGTTGCCGCTGGGGAAGAAGAGGATCGGGAACACGAGCACGGCCGCCGTGGCGTACGCGTAGAAGTCGTAGAACTCGATCGTGGTGCCGACGAGGCTGGCCGTGATCACGCGTCCGCGTGAGTTGGCCGGCTTCGGATCGGTGGGTGCTGTGGACGTCATGGTGCCTTCTGGAACAGAGCGGGAGGACGCTTGACGGTGGGTCGCGGGGGTGCGCGGCGCGCCGCGTGCTCGGGGTGCCGGCCGGGTCTCCGCGGGGTCGTGCGGTGGCCATCCGGCTCGTCGTGTGCGCCGCGGATGAGCGGGGCACAAACGACGATTCTATGCGCGTGAGTGAGCATTCTGCGCACCGGCGCGCGTCGCGGGGCGCTCCGGGCGCGTCGGAACCGCGAATGCAGACACCCCCGCCGATCACAATGATCAACGGGGGTGTCTGCAGGATGCGAATTGCTCCCGCTGCGCGGGTGTCGCGCGGCGGAGTGCGCGACGCGCCGTCAGCGCCAGATGAGGGCGAGGCCCGCGTTCAGCAGCGTGAGGCCGCCGATCAGCCAGAACACCCATGACGGCAGCGGCGTGCCCTTCTTCGCGCGGCTCGTGCTGATGCCCACGAGCGCGCCGATGACGAGGAGCACGACGAGCTTGATGCCGATCTTCACGTAGTTGAGGTCGTGGTCGAGCCCCCACGGCGCCGCGAGCGCGAGCCCGGCGACGCCGGCGACGAGCACACCGAGGTCCATGAGGCGCGTGGCCTGGTAGCGCCGCGAGGACGCCTCGACGACCCAGGCGCCGAACAGGATCGCAAAGCCGACGAGGTGGACGAGCAGGACGACGTTCCGCAGGATCTCCATGACTTCTACCCTATGTAGAGAAACCCCTCGCCGTCGAGCCCGATCCGGTCAGCCGCGCAGGGTGCGGAGGGTGAGGGCCGTGCGCAGGGCCGCGTCGGCGGCCTCGGCGCCCTTGTCCTCCTTTGAGCCGGGCAGGCCGGCCCGATCCAGGCCCTGCTGCTCGTCGTCCAGCGTGAGCACGCCGAAGCCCACGGGCTTGCCCGTGTCGAGCGCCACGCGCGTGAGCCCGTCGGTGGCGGCCGACGAGACGAACTCGAAGTGCGGCGTGCCGCCGCGGATGATCACGCCGAGCGCCACGACGGCGTCCGCGCCCGCCTCGAGCGCCGCCTTCGCGACGACCGGCAGCTCGAACGATCCCGCCACGCGTACGAGCCGGTGGCTCGCGCCCGCCGCGTCGAGCGTGCGCCGCGCGCCCGCGATCAGCCCCTCCGAGATCTCCTCGTGCCAGGTGCCCGCGACGATGACGACGTCCAGGCCCTCCCCGTCGATCCGCTCCCGCTCGGGTGCGCCCTTTCCGCTCACTTCGTCTCTCCCGTCTGGACGGCGCTCTCGTCCGCCTGCATCTGCGCGACCGCGGCGGCCAGCTCGGCCTCGCCGATGATGTGGCCCATGCGGTCGCGCTTGGTCTCGAGGTACTGGTGGTTGTTCGGGCCGACGCCCACGATGAGCGGCACCTGCTCGACCACGTCGAGGCCGAAGCCGCGCAGCTGCCGCACCTTGTCGGTGTTGTTCGTGAGCAGCCGGATCTGCGCGACGCCGAGGTCGCCGAGGATGCCCGCCGCGGCCGCGTAGTCGCGGGCGTCGGCCGGCAGGCCCAGCGCCGTGTTGGCGTCGACGGTGTCGAGGCCCTCCTCCTGCAGCGCGTAGGCGCGGAGCTTGTTGATGAGGCCGATGCCGCGGCCCTCGTGGCCGCGCATGTAGATGACGACGCCGCCGTCCTGCTCGATCGCGTCGAGGGCGGCATCGAGCTGCGGGCCGCACTCGCACTTGAGCGATCCGAACGCCTCGCCCGTGAGGCACTCCGAGTGCACGCGCACGAGCGGGGTCGGGTTGGTCGCGAGGTCGCCCGAGACGATGGCCAGGTGATCCGTGCCCGTGAGGCGGTCCTTGTACGCGAGGAACCGGAACGTGCCGTGCGACGTGGGCACGAGGGCGTCGGCGCGCAGGCTCACGGCGCGGCGGACGACGGGCGCCTCGGCGCCGTCGCGCGGGTCGACGTCGTCGAGGTGGGCGACGAGCTGCTCGATCGTGATGACGGGGATGCCCTCGCGCGCGCCCATCTCGACGAGGCCGGGCAGGCGCATCATGCTGCCGTCCTCGGCGACGACCTCGGCGATCACGCCGACGGGCTGCAGCCCTGCGAGCCGCATGAGGTCGACGGCGGCCTCGGTGTGGCCACCGCGCTGGCGCACGCCGCCCGGCACCGCCCGCAGCGGCAGGATGTGCCCGGGGCGGATGACGTCGGTGGGGGCGGCGTCGGGGTCGGCCAGCACGTTGAGCGTGCGGGCGCGGTCGGCGGCGCTGATGCCGGTCGTCACGCCCGACGCGGCGTCCACGCTCACGGTGTACGCCGTGCCTCGCGCGTCCTCGTTGTTCGTGACCATGGGCGGCAGGTCGAGCCGGTCGGCCCAGTCCTGCGGCATCGGGGCGCACAGGTAGCCGGAGGTGTAGCGCACCGTCCACGCGATCCACTCCGGCGTGGCCAGCTGCGCCGAGAGGATGACGTCGCCCTCGTTCTCGCGATCCGCGTCGTCGGCGACGATCACGGGGCGGCCGGCGCGCAGGGCGTCGAGCGCCTCGTCGATCGTGGCCAGGGGCAGGGGGGCGGTCAGGCTCATCGGGAGCCTCCTTCGAAGGGTGCGGAGAGGATCGTGTAGTCGGCGGGCGGCACGTCGGTCGTGCTGAAGGCGCTGTCGGGGCGCCGCCAGGTCGGGTCGGGCGCCGGCGCGGGCGCGGCGCGGAAGGCCATGAGTCGCTGCACGTGGCGCGCGAGGATGTCGGTCTCCAGGTTCACGGCGTGCCCGGGGGCGAGCGCGCCGAGCGTCGTGGCCTGCAGCGTCTCGGGGATGAGCGACACCTCGAACCAGGGCGCGGCGGCGCCCGCCGGGCTCACGGCGCTCACCGTGAGCGAGGTGCCGTCGACGGCGATCGAGCCCTTGTCGACAACGAGCGGCGCGAAGTGGGCGGGCATCCCGACGCGGATCACGCGCCACTGCGCGCCGAGGCGCACCTCGGCGACGGTGCCCGTGCCGTCGATGTGGCCCTGCACGATGTGGCCGCCGAGGCGCCCGCCCGCCGCCGTCGCGCGCTCGATGTTGACCCGCGACCCGGGGGCGAGCAGGCCCAGCGTCGACATGTCGAGCGTCTGCCGCATGACGTCGGCCGTGAAGCCGCGCGCGTCCCACGCCACCACGGTGAGGCACACGCCGCTCACGGCGATCGAGTCGCCGTGACGCACGCCCTCGACGGCGCGCGGCGCGATGACGCTCAGGCGCACGCCGTCGCCCGACGGCTCGATGGCGGCGATCTCGCCGATCTCCTCGATGATCCCGGTGAACATCAGCTGTCTCCCTCGTGCAGGCGGGCTTCGTACAGGACGTCGGCGGCGAGCGGCACCGTGCGGTCGACGACGAGGCGGCGGGCGCCGCCGATCGTCGCCACGCCGATGTCGTCGAGCGCCGTGCGCGGGCCGCCCAGCAGCACCGGCGCCACGTACACGAGCACCCGGTCGGCCAGGCCGGCGCGCAGGAACGCGCTGGCGAGCGTCGGCCCGCCCTCGACGAAGACGCGGTGCAGGCCGCGCTCGCGCAGATCGGCGAGGACGGCGGCCAGATCGTGCGTGGCGTACGCGAGCGGCTCGCCGCCCGGCGCGATGGCGGGGTGGCGGCGCACGGCGGCGTCCGGCGGGATCGGGCGGGAGCCGATCACGACGGGCACCGGCTGGTGCGGGGCGAGCGCGCCGTCGATGCGCGCGGTGAGCTGGGGGTCGTCGGCGAGCAGCGTGCCGGTGCCCACGACGATCGCGTCGGCCTCGGCGCGGCGGCGGTGCACGTCGGCGCGGGCCTCGGGGCCGGTGATCCACTGGCTCGTGCCGTCGGCCGCCGCGGCGCGGCCGTCGAGGCTCTGCGCCCACTTCACGGTGACGTGGGGGCGGCCGAGGCGCATCGCGGCGATCCAGGGGGCCAGGAGCGCGCCGGCCTCCTCGGCCAGCAGGCCGCCCTCGGCGTCGATGCCCGCGGCGCGCAGGCGCTCGGCGCCGCCGCCCGAGGCGGCGCCCGGATCGGCGACGGCGTAGACGACGCGCGCCACGCCCGCCGCGATGAGCGCCTCGGCGCACGGGCCGGTGAGCCCGGTGTGGTTGCAGGGCTCGAGCGTCACGACGGCGGTGGCGCCGCGCGCGGCGCCCGCGGGCAGGTGCGAGAGCGCGTCGACCTCGGCGTGGGCGGTGCCGGCGCCGCGGTGCCAGCCCTCGGCGAGCGGCTCGCCGGCGGGGGAGAGGATGACCGCCCCGACCTGCGGGTTGCGGCTGCGGGGGCCGCGGGTGGCCAGCTCGAGCGCGCGCGCCATCGCGCGTCGCTCCGCCTCGCTGAATGCCATCCGATCCTCCGGTCCTGGGCGCCCGGGGTCGTCGAACGGCGTCGCGCGGTCAGGCCGCGCTCGCCGCGTGCTTCCTCTCATCCGGACTCGCAGGCTGCGCCTGCATCACCGTCGGTCCCGGAATTCCACCGGATCGGCCTCGGGATCTCTCCCTCGGTTCGCGGACTGTCACCGCCGGTTCGGATTCTCACCGACCCCGGAGCACGTGTGCTCTCTCAGCCTAGTCAACGCGCGGGGCCGCGGCGTATTCCGTCACTTCAGCAGCCGCGAGAGCCGCCGATCCGCCAGGGGCTTTCCGCCCGTCTGGCAGGTGGGGCAGTACTCCAGGGATCGATCGGCGAAGAAGACCGAGCGCACGGTGTCGCCGCACACGGGGCACGCCTGCCCGGCGCGGGCGTGCACGGCCATGCCGCGGCGCTTGGCGTCCTTGAGCTCGGCGGGCGGCTTGCCCGATGCCGCCGCGACGGCCTCCGTGAGCACGGTGCGCATCGCGGCGTAGAGGCGCGAGACGTCGTCGGCGCCGAGCGTGGCGGCGATCGCGTACGGCGACATGCGCGCGGCGTGCAGGATCTCGTCGGAGTACGCGTTCCCGACGCCCGCGATGACGGACTGGTCGCGCAGCAGCCCCTTGATCTGCGTGCGGCGGCCGGCGAGCGTGCGGGCGAAGGCGTCCTCGGTGAACGCGTCGTCCAGCGGATCCGGCCCGAGGCGCGCGATGCCCGGCACATCCGCCGGGTGGCGCACGACGTACACGGCGAGCGACTTCTTCGTGCCCGCCTCGGTGAGGTCGAAGCCCGACCCGTCGTCGAAGCCGACGCGCAGCGCGATGGGCGAGCGGCCCGGCTTGATGACGGTGGCCGGCAGCTGATCGGACCAGCGCAGCCAGCCGGCCTTGGCGAGGTGGAAGACGAGGTGCAGCCCGTCGCCCAGCGCGAGGTCGACGAACTTGCCGTGCCGCTCGGCGCCGGTCACGGTCGCACCGACGAGGGCGGTGATCGGCGGGTCGAAGGTCTTCAGCGCGGCGATCTGCGCCACCTGCGCCTTCGCGACGCGGAGCCCGGCGGCGCGCTCCCGCAGGAACCGCACCAGTCCCTCCACCTCGGGCATCTCCGGCATGCGGCCATCCTGCCACCACCCTCCGACGCGCGGGCGGCGGTTGCGCGTCGAGGTCGCCGTGCGCGCTCACCTGCACAACGAAGGAAACGCGGCGCCTCGCGACCCGTGGAGGCGCAGAACCTGCGGCTTTCACGCGGTTCTTCCTTCGTTGTGCAGCTCTGCGTCCCTCCACAGGGACAGGGATGGCGGTGCAGCGCGGGGCAGGTTGTGGGTAAGCGGATGCGAGGGGGTGCGACGGGGCATCGTCGAGGCATGTCCTGGTACCCGGCTGATGTCGCGTGGAGCTATCGGCAGCTCCGCGATGGCGGCATGACGAGGACCGACATCGAGAACGCGCTCGCGACGGGCAGGCTGTTCCGTGCCCGGCGGAACGTGTACCTCGCGGGGGACACCGCGGACGACCTCAAGTCGGCCGCGCGAGTCGGCGGTCGGCTCGACTGCCTCTCGGCGCTGCGGGTCATGGGAGTGTTCGTCCAGGAGCACGAGCAGCTGCACGTTCAGATCGAAGCGAATCGCAAGCACCTGCGCTCGCCGCGGTCGAGGCGGGTACGTCTCAAGGATCGCCACGGCGTGCGGGTCCACTGGCGCCGGGTGCAGGCGCCGGATGACGTCCTCGTTGTCGACCCGGTCGAGGCGCTGATTCTTGCCAGCCGGTGTCAGCCGCCGCGGTCGATGATCGCGACGCTCGACTCCGCGCTTCATCAGGGGATCGTGACGTCGGAGGATCTCGACGACGTGTTCGCGGCGCTGCCGGGACACTTCGGAGTCCTGCGCAGGCTCGTGGACAGCCGGGCGGAGTCCGGGCCGGAGTCCCTCGCGCGGCTGGAGCTGAGAGGCGCGGGCTGGCACGTGGCGGTGCAGCAGTGGATCGACGGAGTCGGACGCGCCGACCTCGTCGTCGAGCGGCGGGTCATCGTCGAATGCGACAGCCGCGAGCATCACTCGGGGTGGGAAGCGCAGGAGCGCGACAGGGCGCGAGACCTGGCGGCCGCCGAGCGCGGCTTCGCCACGGTCAGGCCGACCGCGCGGATGATCTTCGACGATGTCGGCGACATACGGCGAGCAGTGGCGGGGCTGCTCGCTGCGCCGTTCTGAGGCACATCCGCCCCGTGCTGCGGCTCCTGCTCTCACCGCCGGACTGCACAACGAAGGAAAGAGCCGGCCCATCCTCGACGGAAACCCCGTCCTGGGCGCCGCGAAGCGGCGATCCTCCTTCGTTGTGCAGAATGCGAGACGCGCCGCGCCCGGGTTGCGCGGCGGGGTCGCCGGATCGCTGCGGGATATCGTGGCGGGATGGTGGATCGCCGGTGCCCGGAGGCGACGGAGCGGCTGCGGTTCCGGGAGCTCGAGGAGTCGGACCTCGACGACATGGCCGCCCTGCTGGGCGATCCGGCCGTCATGGCGTTCTACCTGGCGCCGAAGACGCGCGACGAGGCGGCCGCGTGGATCGCCCGGTCCCGCGCGCGGTACGCCGAGCACGGCTTCGGGCTGTGGGCGGTCGAGACCCACGCCGGCGAGTTCGTGGGCGACTGCGGCCTCACGTGGCAGCAGGTGAACGGGCGGCGCGTGCTCGAGGTCGGCTACCACGTGCGCGCCGGCCTGCAGGGCCGCGGCTACGCGACCGAGGCCGCCCGCGCGTGCGTGGGCGAGGCGAGGCGCCGGTTCCCGACCGGCGTGCTCACGGCCATCATCCACCCCGAGAACACCGCGTCGCGCCGCGTGGCCGAGAAGCTCGGCATGACGCACACCGAGGACGACCGCTCGCATCCGTGGATCGTCCGCACGGTGATGTCGATGCCGCTCGGCTGAATCAGATCGGCCAGGGCTGGGGCGTGCGCGGGTCGGTCGCGAGCAGGCCCGCGATGTGGCCGTCGCGACGGTCGCCCGTGGAGCCGATGCGGCCGAGGCCCAGGCGCAGCAGGCCCTCGTAGCGGAAGCCGAGCTTCTGGGCGATGCGGACCGAGGCCGGGTTGTCGGTGACCGCGCGCCACTCCACGCGCTGCAGCCGCATGGGGCCGAACGCGAAGTCGAGCACGGCGCGGGCGGCCTCCGTGAGGTAGCCGCGGCCGCGCGCCGGGGCGGCCATCCAGTAGCCGATCTCGGCGGCGCCGTCGCGCACGCCGTGCAGGGCGATCATGCCCACGAGCACGCCGTCGGCGCGGATCGCCCACGTGCACTCGTCGCCGGTGGACCACCACGCCGCGACGAGGTGGACGAAGGACTCCGCGTCGGTGCGCTGATAGGGCGAGGGGACGGTCGTGTAGCGCTGGATGTCGGGGTCCTGGCACGCCTCGTAGATCGCGTCGATGTCGTCGGTCGTCGGGGCGGACAGGACGAGGCGAGCGGTCTCGAGCTCGACGGGATCCGGCATCACCGGGCGCGCGGCAGCAGGCCGACCTTGTCGTACACGTCGGCGAGCGTGGCGTCGGCCACCGCCTCGGCCTTCGCGGCGTTCGCGGCGAGCACGCGGTCGAGCTCGGCGGGGTCGTCGAGCAGCTCGAGCGCGCGGGCGCGCACGGGCTCGAACTCCGCCACGACCACGTCGCGCAGGCCCTTCTTGAAGTCGCCGTACCCGCGGCCCGCGTACTCGTCCTCGATCGACGCGACGGGCCGGCCGGTGAGGGCCGCGTAGATGGTGAGCAGGTTGGACACGCCCGGCTTCGTCTCGCGGTCGAACCGCACGACGCCGTCGTTGTCGGTCACGGCGCGCATGATCTTCTTCGCCGTCACGTCGACCTCGTCGAGCAGCCACAGCACGCCCGCGTGCGACTCGGCGGACTTCGACATCTTCGCCGTGGGGTTCTGCAGGTCGTAGATGCGCGCGGTCTCCTTCTGGATGACCGGCTTCGGGATCGTGAAGGTGGTTCCGTAGCGCGCGTTGAAGCGCTCGGCCAGGTCGCGCGTGAGCTCGACGTGCTGCTTCTGGTCGTCGCCGACCGGCACGACGTCGGTCCGGTAGAGCAGGATGTCGGCGGCCATGAGGATCGGGTACGTGAACAGGCCGACGCTGGCGTTCTCGGCGCCCTGCTTCTGCGACTTGTCCTTGAACTGCGTCATCCGGCCGGCCTCGCCGAAGCCCGTGATCGTCGACAGGATCCACGCCAGCTCCGCGTGCGCGCGCACGTGCGACTGCACGTACAGCGTCGACTTCG
Organism: Microbacterium petrolearium; assembly: GCF_054782875.1. Lineage (NCBI taxonomy): Bacteria > Bacillati > Actinomycetota > Actinomycetes > Micrococcales > Microbacteriaceae > Microbacterium > Microbacterium petrolearium. The sequence continues at coordinate 20,166 of NZ_BAAGRQ010000010.1, read as the reverse complement.
ACGGCTCGATGCCGGCCGCGATGTACTGCGCCGCGGTGCGGCGGGTTTTCTCGCGCAGCACCGCCGGGTCCTGCGGGGCCGTGATGGCGTGCAGGTCGACGACCGAGAAGAACGCGTCGTACTCGCTCTGCATCTCGCGCCACTGCAGCAGGGCCCCGATGTAGTTGCCGGCCTGGAGCGAGTCGGCCGAGGGCTGCATTCCGGAGTAGAGGCGCTGCTGAGTCACCGTTCGATCCTACGCCGCGCGGCGCCTCGGCCTCTCGCGCCGTGGGGCGCCGATCAACCGATCGCGTAGTCCGCGACGACGGGGGAGTGGTCGCTCCAGCGGGTGTCGTAGGACGGGGCGCGGTCGATGCGGTACGCCGTGGCGCGCTCGGCCAGCGCGGCGGTGGCGAGCTGGTAGTCGATGCGCCAGCCCGAGTCGTTGTCGAACGCCTTGCCGCGCATCGACCACCACGTGTAGGGCCCGTCGACCTCGCCCGCGAAGCGGCGGCCGATGTCGACCCAGCCGAGACCCGTGGCGCCGGCGCTGAAGGCGCGGGTGTCGCTCAGCTCGCCGACCATTCCGCGGCCCACGCCCTCCTGGCCGGCCACGGGGGCCCCGGCGGGGGTGAGGATGCGGTCGAAGTAGGCCCGCTCGCGTGCGAGGAAGCCGGCCTTCTTGACGTTGCCCTTCCAGTTGCGGATGTCGAGCGGGCGGTGGCCGACGTTCAGATCGCCCGTGACGAGCGCGAGCGCGCCGTCGGCCGAGAGCTCGGACATGCGGCGCTCCATGGCGTCGAGGAACGCCCACTTCGGGTCCTGCTTGGCGGGCGTCTCGGCCTCGCCGGTGAAGACGTAGGCGCTGACCACGGTGAGCGTCTCGCCGCCGACCTCGAAGTCGGCCTCGATCCAGCGGCCGTTCGACTCCAGCCCGTCATCGCCCAGCTCGACGCGCGAGATCGCGCACTCCTCGCGCGAGGCGATGGCCACGCCCGCGCGGCCCTTCTGCAGCGACGCGTCGGCGATCACGCGCCAGCCGGGCAGGGCGTCCTCGAGGTGCTCGAGCTCGCCGCGCACCTCCTGCAGCGTGACGATGTCGGGCGCGGCCTCCTCGAGCCACGCGCCCATGCCCTTGCGGGCGGCCGCCCGGATGCCGTTGACGTTGACGGAGGCGACGCGGAGGGAACGAGAGGTCATGCTTCCACCCTAGGTCGGCCCTCCGACACCGCCCGAACCGGTCCCGGTGGGCGCGGACGGCTCAGCCCTCGCGCACCATGCGGGCGAGCTCGTCGAGCACCGCGCGCCGCCGTTGCGCGGGGAACGGCGCCTGCAGCGTCGCCTCATCGAGCCAGATGCCGTCGGCGGCGACGAGCGCCACCTGCTGGCGGACCGTCAGCTCGGCGACGTCGCCCACCCACCGATCCCGCAGTTCGCGCCAGCGTCGCACGTACCGCTCGTCGCGCGCGACGTCGACCATGACCATGAGGTCCGCCGTGGCGTCGAGGTCGGTGCCCGACTCGGCCGAGGCGAGCAGGAACGCGACGATCCGCTCCTCGCGCGTGGCCTCCTCGAACGGTGCGCCCAGGTGCCGCATCGCGTCGGCCTCCCACGCGTCGATGAGCTCCGCGATGACCGCCTCGATCAGGTCGTCCTTCGAGGGGAAGTGATACAGCACGCCGCCCTTCGTCTTGCCCGCCGCCTCGGCGACCGCCTCGAAGGTGAGCGCGCGCGTGCCCACCTGGGCGGCCAGGCGCAGGGCGGCCTGCGCGACCTCCTGCTTGGCGCTGGGGCGGCTCATCGGGTCCCTCCTCCGGGCGCCTCCGGCCCGGACTCGCTGGCAGGCCACGTTACCGCGTGCTGCCCAGGATCCCGCCCAGTTTCTATACTGACCGGACGGTACAGTAATCGTCATGAACACCGCGTCGATCGTCACCGTGCGCGCGGGCGCCCGCGAGTGGGTGGCACTCGTCGTGCTCACCCTCGCCGTCGTCCTGCTGGCGGTCGACGCCACGGTGCTCGCGCTGGCGGTGCCCGCCCTCACCGAGGCCCTGCAGCCCACGGCGGTCGAGATCCTCTGGATCGGCGACATCTACTCGTTCGCCATCGCGGCCCTGCTCGTCACGATGGGCAATGTCGCCGACCGCGTGGGGCGCAAGCGCCTGCTCATGATCGGCGCCGTGGCGTTCGGGCTCGCGTCGGTGCTCGGCGCGTTCGCCGCTTCCTCCGCCGTGCTCATCGCGGCGCGCGCCCTGCTCGGTGTCGCGGGCGCGACGATCATGCCGTCGACCCTCGCGATCATCCGCGACATGTTCCGCGACGACCGGCAGCGCACACAGGCGATCGCCGTGTGGTCGGTGGGCTTCACCGTCGGCTCGGCCGCCGGGCCCCTCATCGGCGGGGCGCTGCTGGAGCATTTCTGGTGGGGATCGGTCTTCCTCATCAACGTGCCGGTCATGATCCTCGTGGTCGGCCTGGGCGTGTTCCTGCTGCCCGAGTCGCGCAACCCGCGCCCCGGCCCCATCGACCTGTGGTCCGCGGCGCTGTCGATCCTCGCGATCGTGCCGGTCGTGTACGGGATCAAGCACGTCGCGAAGGGCGATCTCGGTGTGCTCACCTTCGCGGGCTTCGCGGTCGGCATCGCGGCCGGATGGGCGTTCGTGCGCCGGCAGCGGCGGCTCGCGCACCCGCTCGTCGACGTCGGGCTGTTCCGCAACCCGGCGTTCAGCGGCGCGATCGCGGCCAACGTGGTGTCGATCTTCGCCGCGGCCGGGCTGCTGTTCTTCTTCTCGCAGTACCTGCAGCTGGTGCGGCGGTTCTCGCCCCTGCAGGCCGGCATCGGCGAGCTGCCCATGGCGATCGGCGCCGTGGCGGTCGTCGGTGTGGTCGCGTTCCTCGTGGGTCGCTGGGGGCGCGGCAACGCGATGGCGGCGGGCCTGCTCGCCATGGCCGTCGGCCTGGGCGCGCTCGTGGCGGCCGAGGGACTGCCGGGATATGTCTGGCTGGCGCTCGCGCTCGTCGTGATCGGGATCGGGATGGGGCTCGCGGGCGCCGTCGCGACCGACGCGGTGGTCGGCGCCGTGCCGCGCGAGCGCGCGGGCGCGGCGTCGTCGATCTCGGAGATGGGGATCGAGCTCGGCGTGGCGCTGGGCATCGCCGTGCTCGGGTCGCTCCACACCGCCATCTACCGCGCCGCGCTCGTGCTGCCGGACGGGATGCCCGGCGCGGTGCGGGCGGCGGCGGGGGAGTCCCTGCCGCAGCTGGCGGACGCGGCGCATCGCGCGGGCGGCGCCGACGTGGCGCTCGAGGCGGGACGCGAGGCGTTCACGGTGGCCATGCAGTCGGCCACCGGCATCGCCGCGGTGCTGACCGCGGTAGCGGCGTTCATCGCGTGGCGCTTCGTCCCCTCCACCCGCGGCGCGGCCCCGGTCGCCCACTGACGACGGTTGAAACTCCCCGCTTGCTGAACGAAGCGGAAGCGACCAGAGCGAGTCCACGAGGGTCGCGGTGGTCGCTTCATCTCCGCGGCTCCGCCGCTCCGTTCAGCAACCGATGGGTGTGACCCCACGGTTGCTGAACGTAGTGAGCGAAGCGAACGAAGATGAAGCGACCACAGCAAGTCCATGACGGTCGCGCTGGTCGCTTCATCTCCGCGGCTCCGCCGCTCCGTTCAGCAACCGATGGGTGTGACCGATTGGTGCAACCGGTCGGCAAGCCACCGCACAACCGGTCACTGTGCGAGCGCGAAGCGCGAGCGTGCGGGCGCTCATGCGCCCGCCCCGCGGCGCGAAGCGCCGCCTCGCTCTCGCGGGACGCGAGAGCGCGAGCACGCGAGCGGCACCGCGCAGCGGTGCCCGAGCGCGCGCAGACGCTTCTGAAAAGAAAAACCGCAAAGCGGGTGCCCGAGCGGCGCAGACGCTTCTGAAAAGAAGGGGCCCGGCCGAAGCCGAGCCCCTTCTCATCGGGCGGGTCTCACACCCGGCCGCGCAGGACGGCCTGCTTGACCTCCGCGATCGCCTTCGTGACCTCGATGCCGCGGGGGCACGCCTCGGTGCAGTTGAAGGTCGTGCGGCAGCGCCACACGCCCTCCTTGTCGTTGAGGATGTCCAGGCGCACCTGGGCCTCGTCGTCGCGCGAGTCGAAGATGAAGCGGTGCGCGTTCACGATCGCGGCGGGGCCGAAGTACTGCCCGTCGGTCCAGAACACGGGGCACGACGTGGTGCACGCGGCGCACAGGATGCACTTGGTCGTGTCGTCGAAGCGCTCGCGGTCGGCGATCGTCTGCAGGCGCTCCTTGCCCTTCTCGGGCGTCGACTTCGACTGCAGGAACGGCTGCACCTCGCGGTACGCCTCGAAGAAGGGGTCCATGTCGACGATCAGGTCCTTCTCGAGGGGAAGACCCTTGATCGCCTCGACGTACACGGGCTTCGAGATGTCGAGGTCCTTGATGAGCGTCTTGCAGGCCAGGCGGTTGCGGCCGTTGATGCGCATGGCGTCGGAGCCGCAGATGCCGTGGGCGCACGAGCGACGGAACGCGAGGGATCCGTCGATGTCCCACTTGATCCGGTGCAGGGCGTCGAGCACGCGGTCGGTCGAGTACATCTCGACGTCGTAGTCGACCCACTTCGGCTCGCTGTCGACCTCGGGGTCGAAGCGGCGGATCATGAACGTGACCAGGTAGGACTGGACGGCCTGCTCCTCGGCGGGAGCCTCGGGTGCGGCGGACGACATCAGTACTTCCTCTCCATGGGTGCGTAGCGGAGCTCGCCGACGTCATCCTTCGTGAACACCACGGGCTTCCAGTCGAGCTTGATGTGGTCCTCGGGATCGGGCGAGTGCGGATCGCCCGTGAGGTACGCCATCGTGTGCTGCATGTAGTTGGCGTCGTCGCGGTCGGGGTAGTCCTCGCGCATGTGGCCGCCGCGGCTCTCCTTGCGGTTGCGCGCGGCGTAGGCGACGATCTCGGCCAGGTCGAGCAGGAAGCCCAGCTCCACGGCCTCGAGCAGGTCGGTGTTGTACCGCTTGCCCTTGTCGTCGACGTACACGTTCTGGTAGCGCTCGCGCAGGTCGTGGATCGTGCCGAGGACGTTGGTGAGCGTCTCCTCGGTGCGGAACACCTGGGCGTTCTTGTCCATCTCCTCCTGGAGCGTGGTGCGGATGTCGGCGATCCGCTCGGTGCCCTTGCGGGTGCGGATGGTCTCGAGCATCTCGCGGACCTCCTTGGCGGGGTCGTCCGGGAGGGGCACGAAGTCGGCGCTCTGCGCGTACTTCACGGCGTTGATGCCGGCGCGCTTGCCGAACACGTTGATGTCGAGCAGCGAGTTGGTGCCCAGGCGGTTGGCGCCGTGCACCGAGACGCACGCGCACTCGCCGGCCGCGTACAGGCCGGGCACGACGGTGTCGTTGTCGGCGAGCACCTCGGCGTCGTTGTTCGTGGGGATGCCGCCCATCGCGTAGTGCGCGGTCGGCATGACCGGCACCGGCTCGACGACGGGGTCGACGCCCAGGTACGTGCGCGCGAACTCCGTGATGTCGGGCAGCTTGGTCTCGAGCACCTCGGCGCCCAGGTGGGTGCAGTCGAGGTAGACGTAGTCCTTGTTCGGCCCGGCGCCGCGGCCCTCGAGGACCTCCTTGACCATGCAGCGCGCCACGATGTCGCGGGGCGCGAGGTCCTTGATCGTGGGGGCGTAGCGCTCCATGAAGCGCTCACCCGAGGCGTTGCGCAGGATCGCGCCCTCGCCTCGCGCTCCCTCGGTGAGGAGGATCCCAAGGCCGGCGAGGCCGGTGGGGTGGAACTGGAAGAACTCGATGTCCTCGAGCGGCAGGCCCTTGCGCCAGATGATGCCGACGCCGTCGCCCGTGAGGGTGTGGGCGTTCGAGGTGGTCTTGAACATCTTGCCGAAGCCGCCCGTGGCGAACACGACCGACTTGGCGTGGAAGACGTGCAGGTCGCCCGTGGCGAGCTCGTACGCGACGATGCCGGCGATGCGGGTGCGGCCCTCGTCGTCCTTCACGGTGATGAGGTCGAGCGCGTAGAACTCGTTGTAGAACTCGATGCCGAGCTTGACGCAGTTCTGGAAGAGCGTCTGCAGGATCATGTGACCCGTGCGGTCGGCCGCGTAGCAGGCCCGGCGCACCGGGGCCTTGCCGTGCTCGGCGGTGTGGCCGCCGAAGCGACGCTGGTCGATCTTGCCGTCGGGCGTGCGGTTGAACGGCAGGCCCATGTTCTCGAGGTCGATGACGGCGTCGATCGCCTCCTTGGCGAGGATCTCGGCCGCGTCCTGGTCGACGAGGTAGTCGCCGCCCTTGATCGTGTCGAAGGTGTGCCACTCCCACGAGTCCTCCTCGACGTTCGCGAGCGCCGCGGCCATGCCGCCCTGCGCCGCGCCCGTGTGCGAGCGGGTGGGGTAGAGCTTGGTCACCACCGCGGTCTTGGCGCCGGGGCCGGCCTCGATGGCGGCCCGCATGCCGGCGCCGCCGGCGCCGACGATCACGACGTCGTACTGGTGGTGGTAGACGCCGTTCTTCAGCTCGGCGTCGGGGTACTTCTGAGTCACGAATCCGCTCTCTTCAGTCGGTTCAGGCGGCGGGGCAGGAGTCCCACAGGACGCTGTCCGGGGTCACGCCGAGGCACGGGTCGAAGGTGAACACCACGAGGGTGCCGAGCACGATCATGAGCGCGGCCGCGATCCAGATGGCCCACACCAGCGCGGTGCGCAGGCGGGCGCCCCGGATGTAGTCGTTCACGATCGTGCGCATGCCGTTGGCGCCGTGGATGAAGGCCAGCCACAGCATCAGCACGTCCCACCACTGCCAGAACGGCGAGGCGAGCTTGCCGGCGACGAACGCGAAGTTGATCGCGTTCACGCCGCCCTCGGGCAGGATCAGGTTCGAGATGAGGTGGCCGAAGATGAGGACGATCAGCAGCACGCCCGAGACGCGCATGTAGAGCCAGCCCCACTTCTCCCAGTTGGAGCCGCGGCCTCGCGCCGAGCGCGGGGCGGCGATGGTGTCGGCGGTCATCAGTGCCCACCTCCCGAAAAGACGTTGATGAGGTGGCGCGGCGTGAAGCCGGCCATCACGACGACCCAGACGCCGATGACGCCCCAGAACAGCCAGCGCTGGTACCTGGCGCCCTTGGCCCAGAAGTCGACGAGGATGATCCGCAGCCCGTTGAAGGCGTGGAACACGATCGCGCCCACGAGTGCGACCTCGCCGAGCCCCATGATCTCGGTCTGGTACGTCCCGATGACGGCGTTGTACGCCTCCGGCGAGACGCGGATGAGGGCGGTGTCGAGCACGTGCACCAGGAGGAAGAAGAAGATGGCGACGCCGGTGATGCGATGCAGCACCCACGACCACATTCCTTCGCGCCCGCGGTAGAGGGTGCCCCGCGGCGTCTTCGAGGTGGTCTCCGACACCGACGGCGTCGGGCGTGCGGTGGTGGACACGACGGCCTCCTTGTCGATGCGAGGTTTCGCGGACGGCGGAACCGATGCGTCCCTGCCGAACGCCTTCATCCTATTCCCGCCTCGCGAGCGCGGCGACGAAGGGCACCCTAACTATCTCGACGTCGAGATGAATCCGTGACCTCGCGGGGCCGGCGCGAGGTCGTGCCCGGGTGCGCGGCGGCCGCGCCCGCTAGCCTGTCGGCATGAGCGACACGATCCCGGACTTCTTCGCCGTCATCCCCGCCGGCGGCATCGGCTCGCGCCTGTGGCCGCTCTCGCGTGCGGAGGCGCCGAAGTTCCTGCACGACCTGACCGGCTCCGGGGTGTCGCTGCTGCGCGAGACGTGGGATCGCCTGCTGCCGCTCACCGGCCCCGATCGCATCTCGGTGGTCACGGGCGTGGCCCACGGCCCGGCGGTGGAGAAGACGCTGCCGGACATCCCGGCCGCGAACGTCTTCCACGAGCTCGACCCGCGCGACTCGGCCGCCGCGATCGGCCTGGCCGCCGCCGTGCTGCACCGCCGCGATCCGGACGTCATCATCGGCTCGTTCGCGGCGGATCACGTGATCCAGCGCCAGCGCGCGTTCGAGTTCGCCGTGCGGCAGGCCGTGGCCGTCGCGCGCGAGGGATACATCTGCACGATCGGGATCACGCCGTCCGAGCCCTCGGTCGGCTTCGGCTACATCAAGACGGGCGACGAGCTCGACGTGACGGACGCGCCGATGGCGTCGACCGTGGAGCGCTTCGTCGAGAAGCCCGACCTCGACACGGCGCGGCGGTACTTCGCCGACCGCTCATTCCTGTGGAACGCGGGCATGTTCATCTCGCGCGCCGACGTGCTGCTGGGCGAGCTGGAGGCCAACGAGCCGGAGCTGCACGCGGGGCTGCTCGAGATCGCCGCCGCGTGGGACACCGATGCGCGCGACGAGGTGCTCGGCCGGGTGTGGCCCGCGCTCAAGAAGATCGCGATCGACTACGCCGTGGCCGAGCCGGCCGCCGAGAAGGGGCGCCTCGCGGTGGTGCCCGGCCAGTTCGACTGGGACGACGTGGGCGACTTCGCGAGCCTGTGGAACCTCGTCTCCAACGGCCGGCGCCAGGATGTGTCGATCCTGGGCGAGAACAAGGGCGTGCTGGCGGACGAATCGCACGGGCTGGTCGTATCGCAGACCGACCGCGTGATCGCGGTGGTGGGGCTCGACGACGTCATCGTCGTCGACACGGCCGACGCGTTGCTCGTGACGAACAGCGCCCACGCGCAGCGCGTGAAGAGCGTGGTCGGCGCGCTGCAAGCACGCGGCCGCGACGCGGTGCTGTAGCGGCGGCGCGGGGCTCCGCGCCGCGGCGGACGGAAGGGCGATAATCGAGCGATGGACATCGACTGGGATCGGCTGCGCGACGCGGCCACCGCCATGCTCGAGCGGGCATACGTTCCGTACTCGCGCTACCCCGTGGGCGCCGCGGCGATCGCGACCGACGGACGCATCGTGACCGGCTGCAACGTCGAGAACGCCTCGTACGGGCTCGGACTGTGCGCCGAGTGCGGGCTCGTCTCGAACCTCGCCGCCACGGGCGGTGGGCAGCTCGTGGCGTTCGTGTGCGTGAACCGCGACGGCGACGTCATCATGCCGTGCGGCCGCTGCCGCCAGCTGCTGTACGAGTTCTCGGTGCCCGGCATGCTGCTCGAGACGGTGTCGGGCATCCGCACGATCGACGAGGTGCTGCCCGACGCGTTCGGGCCGCGCGACCTGGAGATCGTGCGGTGACCGAGCCGTTCGACGCCGTCGACGTCATCCGCGCCAAGCGCGACGGCGGCGCGGTACCCGAGCCCGCGCTGCGATGGATGATCGACGCGTTCACGCGCGGCTACGTGGCCGACGCCCAGATGTCGGCCTTCGCGATGGCGGTGCTGCTGAACGGCATGACGCGCGAGGAGATCCGCGTCCTGACCGAGGCGATGATCGCCTCGGGGGAGCGGATGTCGTTCGCCGGCCTCGGCAAGCGCACCGTCGACAAGCACTCGACGGGCGGTGTGGGCGACAAGATCACGCTGCCGCTCGCGCCGCTCGTGGCCTCGTTCGGCGTGGCGGTGCCGCAGCTGTCGGGCCGGGGCCTCGGGCACACGGGCGGCACGCTCGACAAGCTCGAGTCGATCCCCGGCTGGCGCGCGTCGCTGTCGAACGACGAGCTCATGGCGCAGCTGCGCGACGTCGGCGCGGTGATCTGCGCGGCGGGTGCGGGGCTGGCGCCGGCCGACAAGCGGCTCTACGCGCTGCGCGACGTGACCGGCACGGTCGAGGCGATCCCGCTGATCGCCTCGAGCATCATGTCGAAGAAGATCGCCGAGGGCACCGAGGCGCTCGTGCTCGACGTGAAGTTCGGATCCGGGGCCTTCATGAAGGATCCCGAGAGGGCGCGGGAACTGGCGCACACGATGGTCGCGCTGGGCGAGGACTCGGGCGTGCGCACCACGGCGCTGCTCACCGACATGAGCACGCCGCTCGGCCGGGCGATCGGCAACGCCAACGAGGTGCGCGAATCGGTCGAGGTGCTCGCCGGCGGCGGCCCCGCGGATGTCGTCGAGCTCACCGTGGCGCTCGCGCGCGAGATGCTCGCGCTCGCGGGCCTGCCGGATGCCGATCCGGAGGCGGCGCTGCGCGACGGCCGCGCGATGGACAGCTGGCGCGCGATGATCGCGGCGCAGGGCGGCGACGCCGACGCCACGCTGCCGGCCCCGCGCGAGACGCACACCGTCACGGCGCCGCGGGACGGCGTGGTCGCCCGGATGGACGCCTTCGGCTTCGGCGTGGCGGCGTGGCGCCTGGGCGCGGGCCGGGCGCGCGCCGAGGACCCGGTCGTGCATGCCGCCGGCATCGACCTGCACGCCAAGCCGGGCGAGCGGGTGACGGCGGGCCAGCCGCTGTTCACCCTGAGCGCCGACGACGCCGCGCGCTTCGACCGCGCGCTCGAGGCGCTGGGCGACGCGTGGGACATCGCGGGCGAGGCGCCCGCGCCGCGCCCCCTCATCGCCGAGCGGATCGCGGCGTGACGGGCGCGATCCGCGACCTGCCCAAGGTCTCGCTGCACGACCACCTCGACGGCGGCCTGCGCCCGGCGACGCTCCTGGAGCTCGGCGAGGGGATCGGTCTGGAGCTGCCGGCGGCGGATCCGCGGGCGCTCGGGGAGTGGTTCGTCGGGGCGTGCACATCCGGATCGCTGCCGGAGTACCTGCGCACGTTCGACCTCACGCTCGCGGTGATGCAGACGCGGGAGGGCCTGGAGCGGATCGCGCGGGAGTTCGTGGAGGATCTGGCCGCCGACGGCGTCGTGTACGGCGAGGTGCGCTGGGCGCCCGAGCTGCACACGTCCGGCGGGCTCACGCCCGCACAGGCCGTGGCGGCCGTGGCCGACGGCTTCGCGCAGGGCGAGCGCGCGGCGGCCGAGGCGGGCCGGCCCGTCCGGGCGCGGCAGCTGCTCACGGCGATGCGGCACGGCGAGCGCTCGGCCGAGATCGCGCGGCTCGCGATCGCCTCGCGCGACGCGGGCGTGGTCGGCTTCGACCTGGCGGGGCCCGAGGACGGCTTCCCGCCCTCGGCACACGCCGAGGCGTTCGGGCTGCTGGCCGAGGCGCTCGTGCCGGTGACCGTGCACGCGGGCGAGGCGGCGGGCGTCGACTCCATCCGCTCGGCGCTGCGCGACGGGCGGGCGCTGCGGCTCGGCCACGGCGTGCGGATCGCGGACGACCTCGTCGTGCCGGGGGAGCGCGCCGGCGCCGCGCGGCCCGGCCGCACCGATGCCGCCGAGGTGCGGCTCGGCGAGGTGGCCGCGTGGGTGCGGGATCGGCGGATCCCGCTCGAACTGTCGCCGTCGTCGAACGTGCAGACGGCCGGGTTCGCGGACTGGGGCCGCGAGCTGGGCGATCACCCCTTCGACCTGCTGCGCCGCCTCGGCTTCGCCGTGACCGTCAACACCGACAACCGGCTCATGAGCGGCACGTCGCTCACGCGCGAGCTGACGCTGCTGAGCGAGGCGTTCGGCTACGGGCTGGCCGAGCTCGAGCGGTTCCAGGTGACCGCCGCCGAGGCCGCCTTCCTGCCGCTGCCCGAGCGCGACGAGCTCGCCGACCTCATCCGCGCGGGCTTCCGCGTCTGACCACTCGGTTGCGGTGGTCGCTTCATCTCCGCGGCCTCCGGCCGCTCCGTTCAGCAACCGATGGGTGCGACCGAGCGTGCAACCTCCCGGTTGCTGAACGGAGCGAGCGTCAGTGAACGCAGATGAAGCGACCACAGCAACTCCCGCTCGTCGACCGGAGGCGCGTAGGGGGCAACGCCGCGCGCGGGGAGATCTCCCCGCGGTGCGGGCCGACGCGGGGGTGCCTGCCGCGCTACCGTGAGAGGGCGCGCGTCGTCCCCGCGCGCCCACAGCACCAGCATCCGGGAGAACCCATGAGCAACGACTACCCGCCCCCGCCGCCGTCGCCCGACAACTCCGGCTACCCCGGGGGCGACGCGCCGCAGCCCGGTCAGCCCGCGCCGCCGGCGTACGCGCCGCCGCAGGGCGGCTACCCCGGCCAGTACGGGCAGCCCGCGTACGGGCAGTCCGGCTACGGCCAGCCGTACGTCCAGGAGGACCCGGGCAAGACGATGGGCATCGTCGGCCTCGTGCTGGGCATCGCGGGCCTGTTCTTCTGGTTCCTGGCGCCGATCGCGGCGATCATCGTCTCGGCGATCGCGCGCGGCAAGTCGAAGCGTGCCGGCTTCCCCAACACGCCCGCGCTGTGGGGACTGATCCTCGGCATCGTGTTCCTCGTGCTGAACATCCTCGCCGTGGTCGCGATCGGCATGTTCATCGCCGCCGGGATGGCGGAGTACGCGGAGTACTGCAGCGTCATGGGACCGGGACAGCACGGCGACATCTACTGCCCCTGATCGGCTCTCGCAGCACGAAGGCGGCCACCCGGAATCCCGGGTGGCCGCCTTCGTCGTCGCGAGAGAGGTCAGCGCGCGGCGGCGACGACCTCCACGAGGCGGTCGTGCAGCGGATGCGCGGGCTCCAGACCCGTCACCTGCGCCACGAAAGCCGCCGGCTCGAGCTCGCCCAGCAGGCGGCGCAGCTCGACGGACTGCTCGTCCGCGGCGTCGTCGAACGCGAGCGCCGCGCCGACGGCCGCGAGCAGCGCGTCGACGCCCAGCCCGCGCTCGGCGGCCTCGGCGGCGGGGCCGATGAACCGCTCGTGCCGCGACAGCTTGCGCAGCGGCTGGCGGCCGACGCGCTGCACCGTGTCGGGCAGCGCGGGGTTGCGGAACCGGCCGAGGATGGTGGCCCGGTACTCCGCCAGCTCGGCCGCCGAGAAGCCGTGCTTGGCCTCCAGCAGCGCCGAGGTCTCCTCGAGCGCGGCGGCGACGCCGGCCGCCACCGCCTCGTCCGCCAGCGCGTCGGCGATCCGCTCGAGGCCGGCCCGCGCGCCGAGGTAGGCCGCGGTTGCGTGGCCGGTGTTCACCGTGAACAGCTTGCGCTCGATGTACGGGCCGAGGTCGTCGACGAAGTGCGCGCCGGGGATGCTCGGCGGGGTGTCGCCGAACGGCGCGCGCTCGATCGCCCACTCGTAGAACGGCTCGACCGTCACGTCGATCCCGGCGCCCTCCGGCTGACCGGGGACGATCCGGTCCACGGCGGTGTTCGCGAACACCGCGCGCGGGGCCAGCTCGTCCCACTCGTCGCCGGCGACCGCCGCCATCTCGGCGCGCAGGGTGTCGGTGGCGCCGATCGCGTTCTCGCACGCCATCACCTGCAGCGGCGCCGCGGCGGCATCGCGCCGCCGCAGCCCCGCCACGAGGTGCGGCGCGATGAAGCGCAGCACGGTGGGCCCCACGGCGGTGGTGGCGACGTCCGCCGCCGCCACCTCCGCCGCCACGGCATCCGGATCCTGCGCGCTGTCGATTGCGCGGAACCCGGTGACCACGTGGTCGCGGCCGCCCTCGCCCACCTCGTGCACGGTGTACGCGTCCGCGGCGTTGATGGCGTCGACGAGCGGCGCCGCCACGTCCGAGAACACGAGCTCGTACCCGCCCTGGTGGAGCAGCAGCCCCACGAAGCCGCGGCCGATGTTGCCCGCGCCGAAGTGCACAGCCTTCATGCGATCAGCCCTCGTTCACCGTCTGGAGCAGCGCGTACAGCTCCTGCGGGGTCGATGCGGCCTTGAGCTTCGCGATCTGCTCCTCGTCCGAGAACAGCGTCGCGACGTTCGACAGCAGCGCGAGGTGCTCGTCGCCCTTGCCGGCGATGCCCACGACGAACGTCGCCGTGTCGCCGTCCCAGTCGACGCCGCCGTCGTAGCGCACGACGGTCAGCGCCGAGCCGAGCACGGCCGACTTGGCGTCGTTGGTGCCGTGCGGGATCGCCAGCTCGTTGCCCATGAACGTCGACACCGTGCGCTCGCGGGCGAGCATGGCGTCGTAGTACGCGGGCGTGACGGCACCGGCGGCCTCGAGCATGTCGGCGGCCTCGCGCAGGGCCTCCTCGCGGGTGGCCGAGCCGGAGTGGATGCGCACGCGCTCGACCGAGAGCACGTCGGCGGCCGTCGCCGCAGGCGTCTCCGCCTCGACGGCCGCGAGGGGGGCGCCGCCCTGCTGCTGCTCGACCAGCATCCGCGTGATCTCGTCGTAGCGCGGCGAGTTCATGAAGTTGTCGACCGAGACGTGCAGGGCCGACTGCTCGCGCTGCTTGGCGCGATCGGTCAGCTGCTGCTGGGTGACGACGAGGTCGGCCGTGCCGTCGAGCGACGCGATCGCCTTGTTGGTGACGGTGACGCCCTGGATGCCGGCGGCCTTGAACTTGTTGCGCAGCACGCTGGCGCCCATGGCCGACGATCCCATGCCCGCGTCGCACGCGAACACGACCTTCTCGATCGTCTTCGTGGCGGTGGTGGCGCCGCCGGCGGCGAGGCCACCGAGCACGCTCGACTTGCGGCCCTTGTTGGCCTCGGTCTGCGCGATGGCCGACGCGAAGCCGTCCGAGCCGGCGGCCTCGGCGGCGAGGTCGCGCTTGCGGCTGCCGAGCAGGAACATCATGCTCACGAGGAACGTGACGCCGGCCGACAGGACGACCGAGAGGATGACGCCGATGTGGCTGCCGGGGGCCGTCTGGATGAGCACGGCGAAGATCGATCCCGGCGAGGCGGGGGCGACGAGGCCCGACTGGAAGATCACGTTCGTCAGCACGCCCGTGGCACCACCGGCGACGAGGCCGAGGAGCAGGATCGGCTTGGCGAGCACGTAGGGGAAGTAGACCTCGTGGATGCCGCCGAGGAACTGGATGATCCACGCACCGGGAGCGGTCGCGCGCGCCGCGCCGACGCCGAACACGGCGATCGCGAGCAGCAGACCGGCGCCGGGGCCGGGGTTCGCCTCGACGAGGAACAGCAGGCTGCGGCCGGTGGCCTCGACCTGCTGGGTGCCGATCGGGGTGAACACACCGTGGTTGATGGCGTTGTTCAGGAACAGCACCTTCGCGGGCTCGACGATGATGCTCGCGAGCGGGATGAGTCCGGTGTCGACGAGCCAGCCCACGGCTGCGCCGAGGAGGTCGGTCAGCCACTTCATGACGGGCGCGAGCCAGAAGAACGCCGCGAGCGCCGTGAAGAACCCGACGAAGCCGGCCGAGAAGTTGTCGACGAGCATCTCGAAGCCGGCCTTGACCTTGCCGGCCCAGAGCTTCTCGACCTGCTTCAGGATCCACGCGGCCAGCGGGCCGGCGATCATGGCGCCGAGGAACATGACCGTGCCGGCCGCGCCCACGATGACGCCGAAGGCCGCGATCGCGCCCACGACGCCGCCGCGGTGGCCGTAGACGACGTTGCCGCCGGTGAAGGCGATGAGCAGCGGCAGGAGGTAGGTGATGATCGGGCTGACGAGGCCCAGCCACTCGGTGCCGTCGGGCGTGGTGCCGCCGCCCAGCATGGCGGAGTCGGCCCAGCGCCAGGCCTCGACGGGGCCGGTGTTGCCCAGCCAGCCGGTGTCGATGAAGAGGGCGGTGAGGAGACCCCAGGCGATGAAGGCCGCGATGTTCGGCATGATCATGCCCGAGAGGAACGTGCCGAACTTCTGCACGCCCACGCGAACGGCGCCCGGCGACTTCGCCGGAGCTGCTGTGTCAGTCATTGGTGACTCGTCTTTCTGGTGTGTGGGTTTCGGGTAGGGGAGGAGACGATCAGGAGACGGCGGCGCGCGCGGCCTGGCGGGCGGCGTCGGCGTCGGTGGTGGACAGCGCGGCCTCCGCGATGCGGCGGGCGTCGTCGAGCGTGTGGCGCTTCAGCTCGGCGCGCACGTCGACGAGGGAGCGCGGCGACATCGACAGCGTCGTGGCGCCGAGGCCCACGAGCACGACCGCGAGCAGCGGGTCCGCGGCGGCCTGGCCGCAGATGCCGACCGGCTTGCCGTGGCGGGCGCCCGCGGCGCCGACCTCGGCGATGAGCCGCAGCACGGCGGGGTGCCACGGGTCCTGGAAGGACGACACCGTGCCGAGCAGGCGGTCGGCGGCCATCGTGTACTGCACGAGGTCGTTCGTGCCGATGGATCCGAAGTCCGTCTGCTGCAGGATCGCGTCGGCCAGCAGCGCCGCGGCGGGCACCTCGACCATGACGCCGGCGGTCTTGAGGCCGTGCTCGTGCGCGAGGGCGGTGAAGTACGCCGCCTCCTCGACGTTCGAGACCATGGGCGCCATGACCCACAGGTCCGCGTCGGTCGCCGCGTCGGCCTGGGCGAGGGCGGTGAGCTGGTCGCGCAGGATCTGCTCGTGCGCGCGCAGGCTGCGCAGGCCCCGCAGGCCGAGCGCCGGGTTCTGCTCGTCGCCGTCGGTGAGGAACTTCAGCGGCTTGTCGGCGCCGGCGTCGAGCACGCGCACGACGACCTTCTGGCCCGGGAACGCCGCGAGCAGCTTCTCGTACGAGGCGCGCTGGGCCTCGACCGTGGGCGCCTCGTCGGCGCTGAGGAAGAGGAACTCCGTGCGGAACAGGCCGACGCCCTCGGCGCCCAGCTCGACCGCCTCGGCCGCCGCATCGGGGTTGCCGAGGTTGGCCAGCAGCGGGATCGCCGTGCCGTCGGCGAGCTCGCCGGGGGTGACGGGCGCGGCCGCGGCGGCGAGGCGCTGGGCCGTGCGCTCGTCGGCCTCGGCGCGCTGGGCGTCGGTGGGATCGAGCACGACGAGGCCGGCGGCGGCGTCGACGAGCACCGTGGCGCCGTCGACGAGCCCGGGGTGCTCGCCCGTGCCGACGACAGCCGTGATGCCCTTGTCGCCGGCGAGGATCGCGGTGTGCGAGGTGGGGCCGCCCTCGGTCGTGACGACGGCGAGCACCTTGTCGAGGTCGAGCAGCGCCGTGTCGGCGGGGGCGAGGTCGTCGGCCACGAGCACGAAGGGGTGGTCGAGCTCGGGCACGCCCGGCGCGGGCACGCCACGCAGCTGCGCGATGACGCGCTGCGACACGTCGGCGAGATCGGCGGCGCGCTCGCCGAGGTAGCCGCCCATCTCCTGCAGGGTCTGGGCGAAGCGCGCGAACGCCGTGTGCACGGCGTACTCGGCCGTGTGGCCCTCGTCGATGAGCGCGCCCACCTGCTCCTCGAGCGTGGGGTCCTCGGCCATCATGGCCTGCGCCTCGAGCACCTCCTGCGCGGCGCCGCCGGCGCGCTCGCCGCGGGCGTTCAGCTCGGCCGCCACGGCGGCCACGGCCTGCGCGGCCGCGGCCTTCTCCTCGTCCGGCGTGCGCGTGCTGCGCGCGTCGCTCGGCGCGTCGAGCCGCGGCGCCATGCGCGCGATCGGGCCGTGGGCCACGCCCTGGCCGATGCCGACGCCGCGGATGTCGGTCATGGCGGTCACTCGGCGTCCTGGTCGGTCTCGAGCAGCTCGACGAGGCGGTCGAGCGCGGCCTCCGCGCCCTCGCCCGTGGCCTCGAGGGTGACCTCGTCGCCCGTGTTCGCGCCCAGCGCGATGACGCCGAGGATGCTGGCGGCGTTGACGGGCTTGCCGTCGCCCTTGGCGATCGTGACCTCGACGCCGGAGTCCTTGGCGGCCTGCGCGAACAGCTTCGCGGGGCGCGCGTGCAGGCCGTGCGAGGCGGCGATGCGGACGGTGCGGGAGATGGTGCTCATGGGCATCCCTTCGTCAGGCGGACGCCGGGTCGGCGCCCTGATCGGCGACGGCGCGGGCCAGCGCGAGCGCGCGGGCGCCGTCGAGGTCGGTGAACACGTCGTCCGGGAGGACGCCGACGGCCACGCCGCGCGGGGCGGCGAGGGCGCGCACGTCATCGAGCGAGCGATGCAGGTGCGGGCCGAGCAGCACGACGTCGGCGGAGTCGAGGTCGATCGGCAGCGAGAGCTCGGTGCCGGCGAACGCGGCGAGCTCGAGTCCCGCGGCCTGGGCGGCGCGACGGATGCGAAGGGCGACGAACGTGCTGGACGCGCCGGCGCCGCACACCACAAGGATCCTCATCGATCTCCAACTTTCCCTTCCGATCGATCCTGCGCGCGCGCGAGGGGGCGGGGCAACCAGCGTTCTTTCCTCCCGTGCGGAAGATCGGCTCGGCGCGGAGGATCGGCCCGCGGCGCCGCGTGATTGACTGAACGAGGGGACGAGAGAGGCGCACATGACCAGGCGACGGCAGGATCGGATGCTCGGCATCCTGCTGCGCCGCGGCGACTGGATGACCGCGGCGACGCTGGCCGACCAGCTCGGCGTCACGCCGCGCAGCGTGCGCTCGTACGTCACCGCGGTGAACGCGCGCGTGCCCGGCGGCGACGCCATCGAGTCGGGTCCCGCCGGCTACCGCGCTCTGCCGGGCGCCGCCGCCGCGCTGCACGCCGACGCCGAGCCGGGCACCCCGCGGCAGCGGCTGCACGCGATCGTGCGCGCGCTGCTCGACGCCGACGAGGGCATCGACGTGTTCGACACCGCCGACCGCCTGCACGTGAGCTCGGCCACGCTCGAGGCCGACCTGGGGCGCGTGCGCGCGCTGCTGGGCGGGCCCGGTGCGGGGGCCGCGGGGTCGGGGCTCGCGCTCGAGCGGCAGGGCTCGCGCCTGTGGCTGACGGGAACGGAGCTGGCCAGGCGCCGCTTCGTCAGCCGCCTCGTGCACGACGAGATGGACGACGGCGCGTTCGACCTGGCGTCCCTGCGCCGCGCGGCCGACGCCCTCGCGATCCCGTCCGGCGCGCTCGGGGCGTTCAAGGCCGATCTCGTCGCAGAGCTCGGGCGGCTGGGGTTCTTCGTGAACGAGTTCGCCGCCTCCGACGTCGTGCTGCACGGGGCGATCGCCGCCGACCGCGTGGCGCAGGGGCACGCCCTCGAGGCCGCGCACGGCGAGGCCGACCCCACCCGCGAGCGGATCGCCGACGCGATCGGCGAGCTCGCCCGCACGCACTTCGGCGTGGAGCTGGGGCGGGGCGACCGGCTGCACCTGGCCGCGCTCGTGCTCACCCGCATCGTCGTGCCGGGGGCGCCGGGCGAGCCGGGCGGGGCGCGCCCGGATCCGCAGATTGCGGCGGCCGTCTCGGCGGCGGTGACGCGTGCGGCCGAGGACTACCTCGTCGACATCGCGCACGACGACTTCGTGCAGCGCCTCGCCCTGCACGTGCAGAACCTCGTGCACCGCGCGCGCGAGGAGGCGTGGTCGCGCAACCCGCTCACGCGCACGCTGAAGTCGGCGTATCCGATGATCTTCGACGTGGCCGTCTCGATCGCCGGCGAGCTGTCCGAGACGCTCGGGGTGCCGATCCGCGACGATGAGATCGCCTACATCGCGATGCACGTGGGCGGCCGCCTCGAGCGCAGCCGCCGCGCCGAGACGACGCTCACCGCGACGATCGTGTGCCCCGGCTACTACGAGCTGCACGAGCTGCTGCGCTCGAGCGTCGACCGCTCGCTGGGCCGCTCGATCGAGGTGACGAACGTCGAGACGCGCGTGGATGTCGACTGGGACGGGATGGGCACGGATCTTGTGCTCACGACGATCGATCCGCCCGTGCCGTCGGAGCGGATCGTGCGGATCCAGCCGTTCCTCACCGACGTCGACGTCGAGCGCGTCACGGCCGCCGCGGCGCGCGTGCGGCGGGCCCGGCGGCTCGGCCGGCTGCGCGCGGAGCTGGCGCGCTACTTCGCGCCCGGCGCGTTCGTGCGCGGGATCGACGCGGCCGGCGGCGAGGAGGGCGTGATCCGGCGCCTCGGCGCGATGCTCGTGGCGCAGGGCGTGGTGGGCGAGGAGTATGTGGAGAGCACGATCGAGCGCGAGCGGCTGTCGTCGACGGCGTTCACCGAGACGCTCGCGGTGCCGCACGCGCTGCGCATGACGGCGAGGCGCACGGCGATCGCGCTGGGGATCGCGGATCAGCCGATCGCGTGGGGCGACGGGCGCGTGAACGTCGTGGCGCTCGTGGCGTTCAGCGAGAGCGACCGCGCGGCGTTCCAGACGGTGTTCGAGCAGTTCGTCGAGGTGTTCGGCGAGCCCGAGAGCGCGCAGCGCCTCATCCGCCGCGGCACCGACCTGTCATCCTTCCTCGACGAGCTCGCCGCCGTCATCGACGGCTGAGCGGGGTTGGGGCCGGGCCGGGTTGGGGCCGGGCTGGGTTGGCTGGGGTGTGACACTTCTTGTAGACGGTCGTTACCAGGAAGGAACGACAGGCAGAGATGTCTACGAATCGCAGGAAGTTCACTGAGGAGTTCAAGGCCGACGCGGTCCAGCTCGTCGTGCAGG